>JAEWWQ010000186.1 GCA_023458855.1 Bacillota bacterium | reverse complement strand
GCACTGGTTATTGTGAATGAAACTTTAAAGAAGGATATGCGTTACAATATGAAGCAGCATGGAGCCTTGATGGCCAAAGGCTGGTTACTCGGGATACAATTTGAAGAATTGTTTCAAAATGACTTATATATAAAAATAGGAGCCCACAGCAATGCAATGGCAGACATTTTACGCCAGGCATTCAGGGAAGCGAGATTTTCATTTTTGGCAGATTCTCCAACTAATCAGGTATTTCCAATCTTTCCGAATGAACTGATTGATAAAATCAGTCAGAAATATATTACTTCCCCGGAGAGAATTATAGATGCGGAACATACATGTATACGCTTCTGTACGTCGTGGGCAACGAAGCAGGAAGAGGTATACAGGTTTGTAGAAGATTTCAGGGAAATGTTGTAGGAACTGTAAAATAGGAGTCATATGGTAAAGAAAATATACGAAAATATAAGTAAAAATATTGAAGTGCGTCAGAACCTGAGTCAATTACGTAAAGAAATAAAAGAACGGGTGAACAAGGAACAATTCTTACAATTACTTGGAAATAAATATGATACGTTAATTACACTTTTATCCCATGAGGATGCTAAAACACGTAAAAATGTTGCTTTGCTCATGGGAGATTTGGCGTGTAAAGAATTCTTGGACCCGCTCTATGAAGCATATTGCCGGGAAAAACAATTGTTTATTAAGAGTTCCTATTTATTGGCAATTCAACAAATGGATTATCGGAAGTATTTAAAAGAATTTAAAAATAAAATGACAGATTTGTCAAAAACTGTGACAGATGACAGCAACCGCAAACACATAGCAGAAGAAATGAGAGCACTGACAAATCTGGTGGTCACGATGGAAGGTGTGAAAATGCATACCTTTGCTGGATATCAGGAACCGTCAGAGATTGTGCTCCTGACCAACCGAAGGCATACAGAGGTTACCATGGAACAATTGCGTGCCATTCCAGCACTGGATACCAGTAAAGCCAAGGTAATGAGCGCTGGAATCCGTTTGTCGGGAAACTGTCTGGATAAGATTCTTCCAATCAGAACCTATCAGGAAATTTTATTCCTGGTCCGTGGCATGAAGACGTGTGAGATGGATCCGGAAATAGCGGCCAAAGCAATTGCAGAATCACAATTATTGGATTTTCTTACCCAAAGGCACAGAGGAAAGGCACCTTTTTATTTTCGAGTGGAATTAAAAAGCAAAATGCCGCTGGATAAGAAAAGTGCTTTTTCTAAAAAACTTTCATCTGAAATAGAGCGGCTAAGCAATCGGATGCTCATTAATATGACATCACAATATGAATTTGAGATTCGATTGATTGAGAACAGAGAGGGAAAGTACAATATTCTGGTAAGATTATTTACCATTCCGGATGACAGGTTTGATTATCGGAAAGAAGTAGTTGCGACTAGTATCAAGCCTTCCAATGCTGCACTCCTTGTAGCACTGGCAAAAGAGTATATGGTAGAAGATGCAAGAGTATTGGATCCATTTTGCGGTGTGGGAACCATGCTGATAGAAAGGCAGAAACAGATACCGGCAAACACATCATATGGAATTGACTATATGCAGGAAGCAATTGAAAAAGCGAAAATAAATACGGAAGCAGCCGGACAGATCATTCATTATATCAATAAGAACTACTTCGATTTTACTCATGAGTATTTGTTTGACGAAATATTTACCAATATGCCATTTGCAATCGGGCATAAGACAGAAGCGGATATTTATGATATCTATCAGGATTTCTTTATAAAAACGAAACAGCATCTGGAAATCAACGGAACGATTATTATGTATTCTCATAATAAGGAATATGTCAGAAAGCTGTCACTTGCAAACGGATACCGGATTGTGAAAGAAATAGAAGTGAATGTCAAGGAAAGAACCTATTTATATATTATTCTAAAATAAAAATTGATGCACAACAAAGTTTGACGAGCGTCTGAACTATGTTGTGCATTAATTTTGTAGTAACCAAAATTGACAATGATAAATTCAAATATAAACAAGCGATATTCAGGCTTGTTCTCCGTTGCTCATGCGGTCTAATAATTCAATTTTAATCTGATACAATCTTGATGACAGATCAACATATACATTGTGGGGATTTACAAGACGCCGTGTCTCATCCCATAGTGTACTTAATTCCTGCTGGCAGTAAGCACGAATATCCATAACTTTTGGCGATTCGTATACACATGTGCCATCGATGAAGACTGGAACCATGATTTCCCTTAATGTATAGCTGCCGGCTTTTAATTTTGTCTTTTTCCAAGGCTCCATCGGATCGAATAGAAGAAGCGGGTCTTTTTCATGGAAAGTCTCTTCCTCGAGACAGATGAGGTCGGCCTTGATTTTTCCGGATTCTTTTTCGTAGACGCGGTATATTTTCTTGTTGCCTGGATTTGTGATTTTTTCGGTATTTTCTGATAATTTAATTTTAGGAATGAATACACCTTCTTCATTTTCAACGGCGGACAATTTGTATACACCACCAAAAGCCGGCCAATCTTTTGAAGTAATCATATTCGTACCAACGCCCCAGGAAGTAATGGCGGCACCCTGTACCTTCAGACTGTCGATAAGATATTCATCTAAATCGTTGGAAGCAGAGATGACTGCATTCGGGAATCCTGCCTCGTCCAACATCTTTCTGGCCTTCTTGGATAAATAAGCCAGATCGCCACTGTCAAGGCGGATTCCATAATTTGTAAGCGGAATACCTGCTGCCTGCATTTCTTTGAACACACGGATGGCATTTGGTACGCCTGATTTTAAAGAATCATAGGTATCTACCAATAAAAGGCATGCATTTGGATACAATTCGGAATACTTTTTAAATGCAGTATATTCATCAGGAAAGCTCATGATCCAGCTATGTGCATGTGTACCTTTTACAGGAACATCAAAAAGCTGACCGCAAAGGACGTTGGAAGTCCCGATGCATCCGCCGATGATAGCCGCTCTTGCACCATAAGTTCCGGCATCCGGACCCTGCGCGCGGCGAAGACCGAATTCCATAATGCCATCTCCACGTGCGGCATAGCACACACGGGAAGCTTTGGTGGCAATTAGGGACTGATGATTTATGATATTTAGGATTGCTGTCTCTATCAGTTGCGCTTCCATAATAGGAGCAATGACTTTTACAATTGGTTCTCTGGGGAAGATAATAGTACCTTCCGGTATTGCATAAACGCTTCCTGAGAATCTGAAATCTTTTAGATATTCTAAGAAATCTGCATCAAAAAGGTTCAGACTTGAAAGATAATCAATATCCTCTTTGGAAAAATGCAATTCTTTGATATATTTGATGACCTGCTCCAGACCGGCAGCAATTGCATAACCGCTCTCCAGTGGATTGGTACGGTAAAACATATCAAAAATAACAGTTTCATTTTGTGATTCGTTTTTGAAGTAGCCCTGCATCATAGTTAGTTCATAAAGATCTGTAAGCAAGGTTAAGTTTTGTCTGTCCATTTCATTAAGCCCTCCGCTTTTGTTCCTTTTCTGACATAAAATCAGTATAGTGTGCCCCAAAACAGTACTCTTGAGGTGACAAGACACCTACTTTTTTACTATCATACGTTATCTGACAAAAGAAATCAATCAAAAAACTCTAAATTAGTTGACAAAACGCTGATTTGCATTTTATAATTATTCTCGTTAATACGTGAATACTCTTATATTTATAGAGAGAATAACAT
>JAEWWQ010000185.1 GCA_023458855.1 Bacillota bacterium | reverse complement strand
AAGTTCCTGCAATTACTCCATCTATTACTTTTACAGCTCCTATTTCGATAATTTTATCTTTTTTCGGATTTAACCCTGATGTTTCCAAATCCAGAGAAACATAACTATTTATCATCCTTTTATCTCTCTTTTCTATCCCTTTGTGCCTTTCTTTTTCTTTCGTTCTTTGGCATAAGCAGGGCACTCCTCTGCCAGAAAACATTCCTGACAACGTGGTGAACGGGCAACACAAATCTCTCTTCCCAACTTTATGATATGAATGTTATAGATAATCCAATGATCTCTGGGTAATACTTTCATCAGATCAAATTCTATCTTCACCGGATCTTCTTCCTTTGTTAATCCAAGCTTTTTCGAAATTCTTTTCACATGTGTATCTACAACAATGCTTGGTTCATTATAAATATTTCCCCTGATTACGTTAGCAGTCTTCCGACCAACTCCCGGAAGTGCCGTCAGCTCCTCTAATTCCCGTGGTACCTTTCCATTATGATTTTCCAACAGTGCCTTACAACATGCAATAATATTTTTAGCCTTATTATGGTAAAAGCCAGTTGCATAGATGTCCTTCTCTAATTCCTTCAGATCCGCATTTGCAAAAGCTTCCACGCTCGGATATTTACGGAATAATTCTTTCGTAACTATGTTGACACGCGCATCTGTACATTGTGCACTTAACATAGTAGCAATTAATAATTCTTCCGGCGTCTCATGATCCAGATAACATTTATAGGTCTTTCCATAATTCTCATCAAGCAGATTCAATATCGCCTGTGTATGTTTTGCAATAGCCATAAGCACGTCCTCTCTTTCCCGTCATCCACATTTTTCAATCAGGATTCCACAAGTACTGTTCTTGCCTGATAGGTCAGGGAATCTCTCTTTTGATAATCAAATAGTATGAACTTCTCCTGCTCCAGTTTCACCTGTACCTTAGATACTTCTTCCTCCCACACTGGATATCGGAATGCTTCCATATGCGTCATTTTGCTCATCTGCCTGGCATTATAAGGTAAATATTCCGGCAGAAACCGATGCGTCTCCTCTTCCTCCCGATAAAACTTATGGAATTCCTCTTTCCATATACTCATATCCTTGGCAAAGTCAGGTCTGCTCTTAAGGTTCTCTCTCAGATATATGTCATAGGTCAGAAGTTCCTGATATAAGGCTTCTTTTTCTGCATCTATCAAAATGGCAAACTCCAGCAATACATGATAACGATATGCTCTGGCAGGACTGTTTACAAAGTATCCTTTCTGTTCATAAAATTCTGCCAAGGTTTCAAACATCGCAAACGGAGTGGCAAAGCTTAACTCCAGAACCGGAATGGTAGCTGTAAACTGATTGCTGTTATAGTATAATTCTATCATTTCTTCAATTCTTTTTAAACGTAGCACATCTTCATACGGAAGCCATTTGGAATACAGAATCTCATACGGTGGTTTACTATTATATACAATTCCATATTCTTCTGCCTTTTCATACATCTCAGATCCTTTTAACACTTTCAGAAATCCAAGCTGCAATTGTTCCGGCTTCAATCGGTATACATCATTAAAGGAATTTACAAAGCTCTCATAACCTTCAAAGGGAAGTCCGGCAATCAGATCCAGATGAGTATGGATATTTTTCCCAGATTGGATACAACTTACCACTTCCTCTAATTTTTCAAATTTTACGAATCGGTTAATCGCATCTAAGGTCTGCGGATTGGTTGTCTGTACCCCTATTTCTAATTGCACGAGCCCGGGACGCAAAGTATTTAATAATTCAATTTCTTCTTTATTTATGATATCTGCTGATATTTCAAAATGAAAATTTGTGACATTGTTGTCATGTTCTTTCAGATAACTCCAGACTTCCATGGCATGTTCATGATTGCAGTTAAAGGTTCTGTCCACAAACTTTACCTGTGCCACTTCATGATCTAAGAAAAACTGTAACTCTTTCTTTACAATGGAAATATCCCGCAGGCGCACTCTTTTATCAATGGAAGATAAACAATAACTGCATCGGAACGGACATCCACGGCTTGACTCATAATAAATAATTTTATTTTCGAACTGATCAAGATTCTGATATAAGAACGGCATCTTACTCAGATCCGTAAGGGGGCGCTGTACATGCATTCCCATTTTTGTTGCAATTCCTTTGATATCCTCTATTGCGATGGTACCCTCTGTGTAATGCTCCATTAGCTCATAAAAAGTCTCTTCTCCTTCTCCGATCATGACACCTGTCAGCATCGGAAGTTCCTTTAAGACTTGCTCTGCATCATAAGATACTTCGGGACCGCCGACCCAGATTGATGTCTCAGGCAACACTTTATGCAATTCCACGATAACGTCCTGAATAATAGTCCAATTCCAGATATAACAGGAAAAAGCTGCCACATCCGGTTTCTTCTTATATATATCGGCCAGAATATATTCTTTTAAATTATTGATAGTATACTCTGCTATCTCAATATGCTCCCTGTATTTATCTGCAAAAGTGCGCATACTGTATAATCCCGGATTGGAATGTATATATTTTGCATTCACTGCTATTAATAAAATTTTCAAAACTGCCTCCTTATACCTTCGTGCGAAGCTTATGACACCCGAATCCTATAAGTTAAAAAAATGCCATACATACAAATAGTATATATGACATCTAAGATTCTTTCAAGCAATCCAAAGTGCTTTGTAAGAGAGCAAGTCTTTATGAAAGAGAAGCACAAAATCTGTCAAAAGCTGCCTGTCCTTCCGGTGTGCGTTTATAAACACCCGCATCTTCCAGGACTTTCATAAATACGATACCGATTTCTTTCTGTAATATTTCCATTATATTGGCTTTATTTACCATGGTGTAGCGCGGCATGAACTCCTCTGCCCAGTCCGCATGTTTTTCAATTTCTTTTATGGAACGAATATCCTTTTGAGTAACAATCGCATCCCCCAGTATTTCCATCTCTTCCTTCAATCTGGATGGCAATATTGCAAGTCCCATAACCTCTATCAAACCAATATTTTCTTTTTTGATGTGATGAAGCTTTGCATGCGGATGATAGACTCCCAGCGGATGTTCCTTAGTGGTGATATTATTACGCAAAGCAAGATCAAGTTCAAAAAATTCTCCTCTCTTTCTGGCTATTGGAGTAATCGTATTATGCGGCTCTCCATTGGTATCTGCAAAAATAAAGGCTTCCTCATCAGTATAGCATCTCCATTTTTCAAGAATAACATCTGCCAGATCAATAATTCTATCCGCATGAATACCCTGAATACGGATTACTGACATCGGCCAATTTACGATTCCTGTTGTCAGATCTTCAAATCCTTTTACGATAAAGGTTCTTTCTATTGGTGCTTTTGCCATTGCAAACTCATAACATCCACCCTGAAAATGGTCATGACTTAGGATAGAGCCTCCGACAATCGGTAAATCCGCATTGGATCCCACAAAATAATGCGGATATTGTTTTACAAAATCAAATAATTTACAGAATGTTGCATGCTCAATCTTCATTGGCACATGCTCTGAATTGAACACGATGCAATGTTCATTGTAATAAACATACGGTGAATATTGAAATCCCCATTCACTTCCGTGAATCATAACCGGAATCACTCTATGGTTCTGTCTTGCCGGATGGTCTACACGTCCTGCATAACCGACATTCTCCATACACAGCAGGCATTTCGGATAACCGCCTTGTCCTGCATTCTTCGCAGCAGCAATAGCCTTTGGGTCCTTTTCCGGTTTTGATAGATTAATTGTAATATCCATATCTCCGTATGGCGTTGGAGTTATCCATTTCAAATCTCTTGCGATACGGTACCTTCGGATATAATCGGTATCCTGCGATAGTTTATAATAATAGTCCGTTGCCTCTTTTGGACTTTTCTCATAAAGTTTCTTATATTTCCGAATAATTTCGCTAGGTCTTGCCACCAGCATACCCATAATTTTTGTATCAAACAAATCTCTGTATACAATACTGTTTTCTACTATTATTTTTTTTTCATAAGCATAGTCTGTCATTCTTCCAAGCAGCTCTTCCAGCTCATCCATTCTGCAAATAACACCGTTGTCACTTTTTGTATATTCCTCTATCTGAAATAATTCCAATAATTTATTAATGGTATAAATCTTGTCTTCTTCTTTAATCAGACCTGTCAGAAGACCATATGCCGCTAACTTTTCAATATCCTCTGTAATCATAAAACGCTCCTGTTTGCAATATTGTACTAAATTCTTCTTGGTCCATCACCGATTTCCACAACATAAAAATCTGCCGCATATCCAATTTTTTTCTGATAAGCTTGTCCGACTGTTGCAATAAATTTCTCAATTGCCTCATCTTTTACAATACTGACCGTACATCCGCCAAATCCGGCACCTGTCATACGGGAACCGATTACACCATTAACTTTCCATGCCTCTTCGGCTAATGTATCCAATTCAATTCCGGTTACTTCATAATCGTCACGCAAAGATACATGGGAAGCGTTCATAAGTTCTCCAAATAATGTTACATCGTTATTTTTAAGCGCTTCTACAGCCTTTATTGTTCTTTGATTTTCATACACTGCATGTTTTGCTCTTTTAATACGTACTTCATCTTTAATTGCTGATTTATATTCTTCAAATTGCGCTTCTGATAAATCCCCAAGACCCTTGATTCCTATTACTTCCTGAATCTCACTTAATGCTTTTTCACATTCTGCACGCCTCTCATTATATTTAGAATCACCAAGTCCTCTCTTCTTATTGCTGCAGGAAATTACAATCTTAGCACCTTCCAACTTAATCGGTGCATATTCAAAAGACAAGTCTGCCGTATCCAGAAAAATCGCATTGTCTTTTTTACCCATGGCAATTGCAAACTGGTCCATAAT
>JAEWWQ010000184.1 GCA_023458855.1 Bacillota bacterium | reverse complement strand
ATCCAGCTTTGCAGAGAATAAACGCCCTCGTCACAAATTCCGAATTCAATAGGCTGACACATTGGCACACCAAGAGCAGCAACTCGGCGCATCATTTCAAATTCAACCTTTTTACGGTTATGTTGCTCTATGCTCGAAATACGCAGTAGGTATTTTTTCCCGTCCGAAATTGTAACACAATATTTCGTATCACTTGACCAGCCTTTTGTAATGGGTACCATGGATTCAAAATGGAATACTGACATAATATTCCCTCCTAATCAAAAATAAGTATACTATTTCGTATTCAATAGAAGCTTTAAAACGATGTTTACTGTCAACTTCAGTCTTGACTAAAAACAAAAAATACTGCTCATTGGTTTTCATCAGCAATGCAGGTGCATTATCATTTTGAAAGCCATAATATGTTCTTTGCCAAAAATCCGTACTTGCATTCTCATGCTGTATCAAAGGCTATTTCTTCACCAACTATATCTTTTATGTCGCCGTATAAAATTCCGTTCTAGTTATGGAATACACGCTTGTCTTTGTGTTTTTTTCACTTGCATATTCCTCGCGGAATGACATCCCTATCTTTTCTGCTACTTTTCTTGATGGAATATTTGTCCACTTTTGATAAGAAAATATCTCACAAAAATCCGTATTCTCAAAAGCATACCGCAAACAAGCTTCTGCTGCCTGGGAAGCATATCCTTTGCGCCAGAACCTCTTATCAATATGGTAGCCGATTTCAGGAAACAAATTGCCATCACCATGAATATTCTGCATGGTAATTCCACAATCTCCGATAAAGTGATTTGTTTCCTTTAAAATAATTGCCCATAGACCAAAGCCATATTTGCTATAGTTATCCAGATTCCAGTCAATCCAGCTTCTTGTTTTATCCTCATCAAATGCACTTGGGTAATATTGCATTGTTTCTTGATCCGATAATATTTGATGCCAGGTCTGATAATCATCCTTTTTTAATTCTCTGAGTGCAAGCTGTTCTGTTTCTATTATATAATTTTCCATCATTTCTCCCCTAAATTCTACTGATTTTCCTATTGATCACCTTTCTCCATTCTACAGTTCCCACTCTACTGTATCCACAATTACCATACAATTTAGATCACTAGCCTTAAACGAAAAAACTGAAAGTACTAGTTCTTTTAAAAATCATAGCTATAAAAGTAAACAAAACTTATAGTGATTATTTGTCATTCCCTGCGTCTGATAAAATTTATGACTGAATAATCTTTTTTGATTACAACATACCTCTAATTGCTCACAATCATTTTCTGTAGCAACATCTTTTGCTTTTTGAAATAAAAGTTTGCCAATTCCAAGATGTCTTGCCGTTTCATGAACTATGAGTTCTTGAATTTCGGCAATATTCGCAGTATGATGTAATAATTTTTGCACATGTATACTAATGAAACCTAAGATTATATTTTCTTTTTCATATACAAAATAAAAAATATAAGGGTTTAACAGATTGGTATCATAAATATCCGTGAAACACTTAATATCAATATTTATCTCTTCTAATACTACAATTAAACTATATATTTGTTCCTTATCATTAATTGTAGCTTCCCGCAAGCACTCCATTTCCGTCAACTCACATCATGTACTTTACATCATAGTTATTAATCATTTAACCCTGCTTTTCCACTCTCTTTAGCAGTTTTTCTGCTTGCTCGACCATATGACCAATGTTTCTTTCGCTGGCAAATCTTCTGCTATCATAATAATTTTCATCTGCTGACAAATCGCTTCATTAGATAAATTCATCTTTTTTGAGTGAACATATTACAAGATTGCATTTGATCCGATCAATACAGTCTAACCTGCGATCTCTCAATTCGCATTCCTGAAAAAATCCCAGTTTTTTGAGCAGCTTTCCCGATGCTATGTTATTTGCATTATATTTTGCCTCAATCATATACAAATCTTGGGTATTGAACATATATTTGAGTATAGCGGAAACAGCTTCATACGCATATCCTTTGCCCTGATATTTTCTTCCCAGCAGATATGATATTTCTCCAATATTCAACTCTCTGTATGGAATTTCAACGGAAACGAAGCCCACCGGTTCGCCACTACTTCTCTTTTCAATTAACCAGGTAAATGAATTCTCGCCTTCTGCTCCTATATAACCATCTATGTATTTTTGCATTTCCTCCACGCTTTTCATCGGAAACATGGGCAGATAACGACCGGATTCCTCATCCTGTCCAAAATTATAGTAGCATTTATGTGCATCACTTTTGTTGAATTGCCGTAATTGCAGGTTTATGGTTTTTATGTTCATTCCGTACCCTTTCTATATATCTATAAATTGAATGTCGCTTACTTTAAAACTATTTATTCAATACACTATGCAATGCCCCCTCCATCAGGACACTGTTACTATTTTTTATACAATCAATAAAATTCATGTTTTCCCTCCAATATTAGTTCTTCTGCTCCGTACTAAATAGTTACAGAACAATATAATAAGGATTAATGTCCAAGCTGTTCCTATAAATGTCTTGCATGGGTATTGGTTGCGACCACCGCACTGAAGTGTAAAATAGTAAATCCATGTTGTTTTGCCTGCATGAGACAATCTTGTACTAACTTTTCACCAATATGTAACCCTCTGCTCTCAGAACTAACGGCATAGCTCGCATTGCAAATATGCCCGCATCTTCCTACATTGTTGGGATGAAGGATATACATTCCATATGCAAATCATTGCTATAAAAGTAAACAAAACTTATCATTATTAGGGTCAGGATTCCATATATACTCAATACTATCCGCAATCTCTTTCGCTTTCTCATTCCCAAATTTATCAGCAACAAATCCTAATGCCATGTCTATTCCGGCTGATACGCCTGATGAAGTGTAATATTTTTGATCCACGACCCATCTGGCATGATTAATCCACAAAACCTTTGTATTGACTGATTTTACCCATCCAAAAGCTTTTTTGTTTGATGTTGCTTTTCTGTAATCCAAAACTCCTGTCTTGGCGAGCAATGCAGAACCAGTGCATACGGTAAGGCAATATTCAGATAACAATGCTGCATTTGTCAGCTTGTTTATGTACTCGTCCTCGTCAACCAATGAACGTGTTCCCTGTCCACCTGGTATTAATAAAATTCCAGTCGCATCGGCATCATTTATATTTTCTGTCAATACTTGAACGCCTTGTCTGCTTACGATGATGCCTCCGCCAATAGAAACATAACGCAAACGATATTGCTCGATTCGCCCTAGTACTTCAACCGGACCAAAGGCATCTAATGTTTCAAAACCAGGAAACAATAAAATATTAACATCCATAGTTGTACCACCTTCCCGTTATTGCTATAATATCACTTCCCAAAACTACAATTTTTTTCAACACGATGATACATTCTCGTCATATGTCCGTTATCTTCCTCCGCCATACATAAAAATTTCCATCCGCATTTTTCATAAAAATCAGTATGCTCGGTTATCAGATACACCTTCTGAAAGCCTAATGCTGACAAATCTTTGCAGGTAAAGTCCAATAAGGCTTTTGCGATTCCAAGCTTTCTATACCTTTCTTCCACATATACTGCGCAAATGTTAGGTGTCAAATCCGTTCTTTTATGAAAATCATTTTCAATAACACCTAGTCCACCGACAATTTCTTCTTTCTTTCGCATCAGATACCATTGCGGTATTTTCGTTTGGTTTTCTTGACATTCCTGTATACTTTCCAGATACGCTTCTTTTGGAACCCCCCACTTTTCATGAAACCATTCTGCTGCTTTTTCATTTAAATCGTATTGTTCTCTTAATAATATGATTTCAAATTTCTCTCCCGTGTTACTTTTAATTGACATTTTTACTCCCCCAAAACCTATACTATAATTTCATTTTACCACTATCCCTAGTCTCTGACTATTACTTTTGATTCAATACCACTGCCTCTGAAAAAGAAAAAACCAGGAAACCTCAGTTCAGTTTTCTGGTTTTTTTCTTATCGTATTTATTCCACTACAACACCCTTTTGCAGCATAATGTTTGCATACAATGCACTCTCACCTGTGGCAATGACTGCATAGACTTTTTTGGCTTCTTCATAGAACTGGAAGCGTTCGATCTGACCGATTGCTTTTGTTCCCCGCTCATCATGTTTTGTTACGATGTCGCCATAGGTATCCCAGATTGGAGTCTCTACTTGATCGCCTGGCATAACTTCCATAAGATTTACCGGATGTTCTACATAGGTATCCAGCGGAAAAATTTGCAATATCGCATCTAAAATTTCAGGTACACCATGTCCGTCACATCGAATAACAATTGCATCTTTTCCCATCGATTCTGCCGGGAAATTGCCGTCTGCAATGACAAGTCTGTCACTATGCCCCATTTCACATAATACTTTTAATAACTCCGGTGATAATATTTTAGGAATTCCTTTTAACATATGATACACTCCTGTTCTTTATTATTTATATTATTCTGTTACGGTTCCGTCCAGATCCCACAGGTCTTCCCAGCCCTTTGCGTTTTTCCACAAGAATACCTGTCCTTTTACCAGTCTGCAGTTTTTGTCTTCTGCCGCTATGGCTTCCATCTCTGCTTCTGTCAAAGGATCTTCCGTACAGCATTTTAAATTACTTACATATTGGGCTTCCTTCACGGAAAAAGGAATCGGAATCTGTCCACGCTGTACCGCCCATTTCAGGCAGATAATTGCCGGATGTACATTGTGTGCTTTTGCAGCCCTGACCACTGCCGGTAATTCAACATCTGCAACATCTTCTGCTGTTCTGTCCCTTTCCGGTCTGGATGGGGAACCAATCGGACAATATCCGATTGGAACAATATTATGTTGCAGAACATATGTAAACAATTCTTTTTGCTGGAAGCTTGGATGCAGTTCCATTTCAATTGCCGCAGGCTGAATCTTACACAATGGCAGAATCAGTTCCAGCTTCGGTACTGTCATATTAGACATTCCAATCTGTTTTACCAATCCCATTTCTACTAATTTTTCGCACTGACGCCATGTCTGCATAAATTCATCTGTGGAAAATGGTCTGGAATTGGGATTCCTTGCATCTCCGCTGCAGCCTGGTTCATGATAATTCGGGAATGGCCAATGTACAAAATAAAGATCAATGTAAGACAATTTTAAATCCTTTAAGCTTTGTCTGCAAGATTCTATTACTTCTTCGTGCTTATCGTTCCATACCTTTGAGGTTACAAATAATTCTTCTCTTTTGATAACACC
>JAEWWQ010000183.1 GCA_023458855.1 Bacillota bacterium | reverse complement strand
TCCTGGAACTTCACTGACAAAGTTTAAGGGATTGATATTCATTGCTTTTGCCATATCAATCAGCATGTCCTTTTGAGGAACTCTGTAATCACATTCGTATTGTGCAATACGATTAGCAGCTCCTTTTTCTTCTAAACCAACAGCAACTCCAAGTTCCTGCTGGGTCATTTTTCTGAGTTTTCGTACAAATTTTATTTTTTTACCAATGGTCATAGTCTGTCTCCTTTACTGGAATTTAAATAAAAATGAAACCTTATAGGACTTATTATATCTGATAAATGAGATACAGTAAATAAAAAATGTTCGCCTAGAGGCGAAAATAATATTGACATTCGCCATGAGGCGAACTATAATAGGTATCACAACAGGACATTCGCTTTTATGCGAACACTAATACGACTGAATGAGCGGTACCATATGTTAACAGACATTTGCCAAGACCTTCTGATAAGGAAGCGAGCGATGATGACACTCCCAGAACTGGCGGGAATATCTCACACAAGAGCAGGCCCGGGGCGCATAGCCGAGGTTGATTGAAACATCAACAGCATATGAATACACAGAACGCCAACGATTTTCAAAACAGGAAAACCGTAGCTATAGCGTGAGTTATAGCACCTGATCTAGCTGCAATAGTCCAAACAATAGTTGAGCGGCCGGGGTGGTTCCCCAGGTCCCTAGTTAGATTTTGAAATTTTTAAGCAAAGGAGGTGGACGGATGGAAGGAGCAATTTATATTACAGCAGCTGAGATGGCAGAAATGCTTGGCATTTCAAAACCGTATGCGTATAAACTCATCAAACAGATGAATGAAGAGCTTGACGCAAAAGGTTTTATTACCATTCCTGGCAAAGTAGCTATTAAGTATTTTGAAGAGAAGTTTTACGGAGTAAGTGTAACAGCGTAATGAAAGGAGAAATTGATGGCAGCATATAAAGACGAGGAGCGAGGCACATGGTATGTCTCGTTCCATTATTATGATTGGACTGGCAAGAATAAGCGCAAGTTGAAGCGTGGGTTCAAGACCAGAAGAGAAGCATTAGAGTGGGAACAGCATTTTCGCATGAAGGAAGAAGCTAATTTGGAAATGACTTTTGATGATTTTGTAGAAGCCTATACAAGAGATATGAAACCCAAATTAAAGGAAAATACTTGGAACACGAAAGTGGCGGTTGTTATCAGCAAGATACTCCCTTATTTTAAGGACAAGAAAATGAAGGATATCAAGCCGACAGATATTATTCAGTGGCAGAATCAGATGATTAAGCTTAAAAATCCGCAGGGAGCATTATTTAAACCAACGTATCTGAAAACCATTCAATCGGAGTTGAGTGCATTATTTAATCATGCAGTACGTTTTTATGAATTGAAAGAGAATCCAGTAGTGAAAGCGGGGCCGTTGGGAAAAGGGAAAGCAGACGAAATGCTCTTCTGGACAAAAGAAGAGTATTTGAAATTTATCGAGCAGGTTAAGGACAAACCAGTTTCCTATTATGCATTTCAGATTCTATATTGGTGCGGTCTTCGAATGGGAGAATTACTGGCACTAACACCAGCGGATATTGATATTCCAAAGAGCGTGATTCATATCACAAAATCTTATCAACGAATTAAGGGTAAAGATGTCATTACAGATCCAAAGACTCCAAAGAGTAAACGAGATGTAGTGATTCCTGATTTCTTGCGTGATGAATTGCAGGATTATATGAGTCGGTTATATGGAATTACCAAGAAAGATAGGTTGTTTCATATTACAAAAACATATTTGCATCATGAAATGGATCGTGGGGCTAAGAAAGCAGGAGTGCAGAGAATCAGAATCCACGACCTGCGCCATAGTCATGTATGCCGTTCATTAGGATATTTCTAGGACAGCCGATTATTCGGCTGTCTTTTGGAGTTCTAAGGCTTCTCTTTCAGTCTTTTCTTTTTCGTACTTGCGGCGCATATAATTGCGATTCCAAGCACGTTTCTTGCGTTTCTTTTCTTCTTCCTTGAATTCCTCAGGAGTTACTTCTTTCATTGGGGCATCCAGTTTTCCAACATACTTTAGATAAATGTCAATCTGTTGCATACGCACACCAGAGGACTTATCTGCTTCGTGTACTACAATTTTTTCGACAAATTCATGAAGCATAGGAGTAGTCAGTTCGGCGAAGTCTGTATATTTGTGTACCAGTTCAATGAATTTATCTACTCGATTGGAATCTTCTTCGTAGGAAATTAATTCATTTTTTAGGCAAACTACAGATTCTTCTAAATATGTCTGCTCTTTTTCATATTCTTCTAAGAGCATTTCAAATCGTTTGTCTGACAATTTCCCTTTGACATTATCCTCATAAATCTTCTTCATGAGCTGATTCAGTTCAAGGATTCTCTTTTCTTCTCTGGAAAGACGTTTCTGCAAGAGTTTGGCGGAATCTGCACGCTGGATTTCCGAAGCATTACGCACTTTTGCAATAAATGCATCTTCATGCTCTAGCACGAATCCACAAGTAGCCTTAATCGTTTCTAAAATCAATTCTCTGACTACATCGGTACGAACGTGGTGTTGTGAGCATCTATTCACGAAATTCGTCTTATTAAGGCTGTAAGTGGAGCAATGGTAGTTATCCTGTGCATTGGTGTATTTTCCAGTTGGATTTCCATCAGCATCTTTTTTCTCGTATCCACCAGTTCTGTGATTATACATTTTAGCACCACAGTCTGAACAATACATAAGACCAGTAAGAGGATTTACATAACCACGTTTACAAGGCTGTCGTTTAGTTTTACGAATCTGTTGAACCATGTTCCAAGTATCTTCGTCAACAATAGCATCCTGCGTGTTTTCAAAGATAACCCAATCCTTAGGATTGACTTTCTTCGAGAGTTTATCCTTATAGGATTCCTTGTAATTACGGAAATTAACGGTATGCCCCATATATTCC
>JAEWWQ010000182.1 GCA_023458855.1 Bacillota bacterium | reverse complement strand
GGGAAGGACCTTGTCGTGCGGGTTATAAAGAAAATATGACGACAGAAGCAGAAAATGCAGCGGCAGATGCAGCATTTGCGAGTGCTAATGAAAAATTGAAAGAAGCCACAAAAGAAATCACTTTTTTAGAAACCATTGATGCAAGATATGATGAAAAATTTGTGGTGGGAAGAGATGTATTTGAGAAAATTGAAGAAGATATGGATAAAGTTGACTTTTTCTTATGCATGAACTGGAGAATCCCAAAACTGGAACGTTACAAAAAGCCAATCGTAATTATGCAGAATGGAAATGAAGGGATTGACTTTGCGGCATATTGCAGATCGATTGGGGTAGAAGCGTATGTAGCAATGGACCTTCAGGATCTGAATGAAATTGCACATATATTGTGGGTCAGAAAAGCAGTTGCCAATACGAGAGCATTGGTATTGACAGCAGGCGGGCAGCCTACTTTTGGAATCCAAAGCCTGATCCGCGACCCGGAGATTCTAAGGCAAAAATATGGAATGGAAGTAATTAAACTCCCATTTAGAGATATTTTCCCATATATGGATCAGATTACAGATGAAGAAGCAAGACCAATTGCAGATCAATTACTGAAGAATTCAAAAGAAACAAAAGTAAATGTTGACTGGTTCATAAATGATATCAAGTATTACCTCGCAGCAAAAAAGATGATGGACGTGTATGACTGCAATGCTTTTTCAACGGCATGTCATGAGCTTTGTACTTCTGAAATTCCACAACAGAGAAAATTTACACCGTGTGTATGTCATTCTATTATGAAGGATGAAGGAATCCCAAGCGGATGTGAAGAAGATCTGAATGCTTTACTGGCTATGGCAATTATGCAATATGCGGCTAACCGACCGGCATTTATGGGCAATCCAAATCATGAAACAGATGAGTTGCTGCGCATTCATCATGCGGTACCGGCTCTTTGCATGAACGGATACGGAACAAAGCCGTTAGAGTACAAATTATGGGCTTTCACAGGACAGGGATTTGGTGGAAAACTCCAGGTAGACTTTACGGAAAACAAAGAAGATGAAGTTACACTTGCAAGATTTAATCCGCTTGGAGACACCATGTGCGTGAAAGTAGGCGAAGTCATCCGTTCAGAATATGACGCTGTATATTGCAGTCCGTATTATTTTATCAAGATGGATGATGCCAGAACCTATATGCACAATCTGGCTGGATTCGGTCACCATCAGGTACTGATTTTTGGTAATTACAGGAAGCAGTTAAAAGAAATTGCGAAAGTAATGAAGTTTAATATTCTGGAAGGATAAGAATCCGAAAGCGGAGGTATTTCTTATGATATATCTGAATAATGCCGCAACTACATATCCAAAACCGCAGTGTGTGTGCGAAGCACATGCTGCGGCTCTGAAAAATCCGCCTTCTTCTCAATTTAGAAGTGCGGATTCTTTTAATAAAAAAATATTTATGATTTGTGTAGAAATAATCTTGGAAAGCTATTGGGGATTCAGGATACGGAACGTATCTTTTTTTCCAGTGGAGCAACGGATTCTCTGAATAAAGTGATTGGTGGCATGGACTTAAAAGGAAGACAGATTATAACGACACAGACAGAACATAACAGTGTACTAAGACCGTTATATAATCATAGGGAATTAAAAGAACAGCTTCTCATCTTACCATGCGATACACACGGAAAAGTGAAGTTGGATCAGCTGAAAGAAAGCCTGTCTGAAAACACGGGAGCTGTAATCATAAATCACTGTTCGAATGTTACGGGTATGGTACAGGATATCAGGCAAATTGGAAGTATGACAAAAGAAAAGCAGGTTCCGTTGATCGTAGATGCTTCCCAAAGTGCCGGATGTATACCGATAGAAGCTGATCTTTGGAATGTTGATGTACTGGTATTTACGGGACATAAAAGCTTATTCGGCCCGCAGGGCACGGGCGGGTACTATGTAAGAGAAGGAGTTGACATAATTCCTACCTGTTTTGGCGGAACCGGCAGGGACAGCAGCCAATTGACTTATGAGCAGGGAGATTATGAATTTGAAGTCGGTACGCAGAACGGACATGGTATCTATGCTCTGAATGCAGGAATATCTTATATTCTGGAAAGAGGACTTCCGAAAATCATACAATACGAGAGCACACTGATGAAGCGCTTGTATCAGGGATTAGAGTCAATGCAGCATATCACTGTCTATGGAAATTATAATGATAACAAGGGCCCGGTTCTTAGTTTTAATGTGACAGGACTTCATGCGTCGGATGTCGCATATATCCTATGGAACGAATATGATATCATGGTAAGGACGGGATTGCATTGCGCACCGCTGATTCATGAATCACTTGGCACGCATCCATTCGGAACAGTGCGGGTCAGTATTTCTGATATGACAACAAGAGAAGAAATAGAAAAGTTCATAGAAGCAGTTGCAAAGATTAATGCAGCTGTCTGAAAAAGTGACAAGGCACTGATAATTCGAGTTGCGGAAGCGACAGACGGGAGTAAAAGTGAAGATAGTAAGACGGATAGAATCCAGAGAGAGATGTGCGGAAGCCGGTTGGTTCGCGTTTGATTATATGCTGGATAGGAAAATAGATAAGGAATTTGTAATTTCTTTGCGGCCTCTTGGTGCATTTGTATTTTTAGAGATGCTGTCACGACCATTCTTTAAGATAGAGTCAGAGCATTTTATGATAAAAGGACTTTTGGGAGACGATTTTTTTCGAATGGCGGTACATAAGGATTATATGGAAAAGTTAACAAAGATGGAAGAATATGTCCAGGAGCTGGGAGATTTACGGGAATGAAGAAAATAACATATAAGCAATATGGAAATTGCGTAATTATAAAAACGGAGTGCGGAGAATGGATCTGTATTGAGGCGATGCGGGAAGATATCATCAGAGGTATCTATTCCAAAGAAGAAATCAAACCAGATAGAGAAGAAGATTCTCTTATAATAGAGAGAGACTGCTTAGATACGGTACCATTGCAAATAAAGGAAACGAAAAACTATCTACAGATAGAAACATCCGAGGTGGAAGTTCAGCTGGATCTATATACAGGACAAATGGATTATACGGATAAGAAGACTGGCAGGCTCCTGCTGAAGGAGGGGAAGAAACAGCTTAGTAAGATTGATGTCTTTCAATATACGACCGGAGATGAAGAACCGATTATTGACAGAGTAAAGACAGTAGATGGGGAGAGAAATTTTATTCGGAATCTAAAAGAAGTAAAAGACCATGAAGCATATCGGGGAAAAATTTACTTTGAGTGGAAAGAGGAGGAAGGAATCTACGGTCTTGGGCAGGCAGAAGAAGGCATTTATAATTATCGACATCATAACCAGTATCTTTACCAGCATAATATGAGAATTCCGATGCCTATGTTCTTCTCGGATGAAGGGTATGGTATGCTTTTTAACTGCTGCGGCCTTATGACGTTTCAAGATGACCATAATGGTTCCTATCTCTTTTTTGACGCGGTTCCTTCTCTGGACTATTACTTCATAGCCGGAAAAGGTCCGGATCAGGTAATAGACGGATTCCGCTATCTGACCGGCAGGGCTGCCATGCTTCCCAAATGGGCCTATGGGTATGTAC
>JAEWWQ010000181.1 GCA_023458855.1 Bacillota bacterium | reverse complement strand
ATAAGATGCTGGGAGATCTAAAAAATAATATTGAACATGCCAATCACAAGAGCAATGTGGTCAAGGAGGCTGTATCAACTCAGGTTGATAGTGTAACGGCTACACAGAATAAGTATATGACTATTGTGGAATCTATTCAAAATATAAACAAAGAAATTGAAATCTTAAATTCCATAAGCAGAAATATGGAAGAAAACCGGCTTCATGTTGTAGAAATAGTAAGTTCGCTGGCTGCCATAGCAGAAGAAAACGCTGCAGGTACAGAAGAAACATCAGCTACAACACAGGAAGTCCTGGCAACAATGATGACTCTTAGTGAAGTCGGAGCAACTGTTGATAAATTATCGGAAACCCTTTCAAATATTATAGGTAAATTCAAACTGAACGAATAGCATGTAAAAGGATAAAGCTGTTGCAGAAATTTGCAGCAGCTTTATCTCATATTGTTTCCTTTTTTCTAACATGGTAATAGTACGGTAAAGATCGTTCCTCTTCCTAGTTCACTTTGTACCGATACCTTTCCTTTATGCGACTCGGCAATCCATTTTACCATTGAAAGGCCCAGCCCTGCATTATTTCTCACACTGTTTCTGGATGGGTCTGCCTGATAGAAGCGCTCCCATATTTTTCCTATATGCTCTGGAGCAATTCCTATTCCATCGTCACTAATCTTTAATTCAGCCCATTTGTCTTCCTTCTTCAAGGATACATTGATATGACCATTTTCTTTTCCATATTGAATCGCATTTTCAATCAAATTAATCAGCATTCTCATAATCATGGTTTCTTCTGCGCAGATATAAATATCCCGTTCTGCCTCTCTGGTAATTGTAATGTTCTTTTTTTCTGCTAACTCATTCTGCTGCTCTATAATGACCTCTATCAGTTCGCTAAGATTGATTTTTTCCAAATTCCATTGCTTGTCCTGCCCATTATCGATCCGTGCCAGAGTAAGAAGATTCGCAATCAATGATGACATCTTCATCGCCTGTTGTTGTATTTTCAGTAAAGCTTCTTTTGCCTCTTCTACCGTAAGCGCATTTTCCAAAGCATATTCACATTGCGCAAGAATAACAGAAGTAGGGGTTCTTAATTCATGCGAAGCATCCGCGGTAAACCGCTTTTCATTTTTAAAATACCCCTCTAATTTTTCAAACATATGATCAAATGTATTGGCTAGTGTATAAATTTCATCCTTACCTTCTCCCAGGTGAATCCTTTGTGATAAATCTGCGCCTTCCCCAATCTTGTCAGCAGCTTTTATAATATCATTAATTGGACGGAAAGCACGATCTATAATCACATATCCCAAGAGTCCGATGGCAATTACCATAAAAGGAAGAGCCCATATAAGCATACGCAAAAATAAATCAACAGAATCAACCGTATCCTCTGCCGGAAGAACTCCGCGTATCCACAAGAAAAATCCATGCTCCTTTTTGCATAACACATCATAAACAAACCATTTTTTATCGCCTGTTTGTATGATTCGTGGCGTATCCTCCACGAAATCGGTTGATTGTACAAAGCCGTTCGGCAGGATACCATCTAATAGATTTCCTTCTCCATCATATAGCGAAATATAAACATTATTATTTGGTCCTGCAATTTTTTCCTGGATTTTATTTCTTTCCGTGTCTTCAATACTATCAACAGTTTCCATTAATTTCTTCTGCATGGTAACAATCTTTAATTTTTTCCCTGTAAACAGCAAAAGTGCTGATACTACAAACACCAGCAGCATCATAAACAGAGTAAACCAAAGCGTGACCCGCAACTTTATGGACAATCCCTTCATTATCTGCTCCTATCTATATTCTCCACTCGCAATACGTATCCTGCTCCTCTTACTGTATGGATAAGCTTAACAGAATATTCTTCATCTATTTTCTTTCTGAGATAACGAATATATACATCCACCACATTGGAGCCGCCCTCATAATCATAGTTCCATATATGCTGGCTGATCTTTTCACGAGAAAGTACAATTCCGGTATTTCGAATCAAATATTCCAAAATGGAAAATTCCTTGGAGGATAATGTAATCGGAATATTATTTCTTGTCACTATCCAGCTATCACAATCTACCTTCAAGTCTGCTAATGTGAAAATATTACTGGTGTTTCCAGAGCTCCGTCTGAGCATGACCCGGATTCTGGCCAGCAATTCATCAAATGCAAATGGTTTCACAAGGTAATCATCCGCCCCTGCGTCCAGTCCTGTCACACGATCTTCAATACTGTCCCTTGCAGTCAATAATAATACCGGCGTTTTATTGTTTTTATTTCTTATCTCCTTTAAAAACTCCAAGCCACTGATTCCCGGAAGCATAATATCCAATATCACAGCATCATAATCTGCCATATTGAAAAAATCCAAGGCATCCATCCCATTCAGACAAGAATCCACGGTGTAATGCTCAAGCTGTAATTTCTTAGCAATCAGCTCATTCAGATTCGGTTCATCTTCTACAACTAATATCCGCATATCCATCACCTCTCAATCTATTTCTATCTATCATAACAAAAAAAGATTAAAGAAACATTAAGTAAACTGTGCCATATAAAGATTATAGTAAGCTCCCTTCTTTTCCATCAATTCCTTTGTATTCCCCTGTTCGGTAATGCGACCGTCTTCAATAACAAAGATGCGGTCTGCCTCCTGAATGGTAGAAAGTCTGTGCGCAATAACAAATGATGTCCTGCCTTTTAAAAGCTGTGCAATTCCTTTTTGTACAAGTAGTTCTGTCTTTGTATCAATACTGGATGTCGCTTCATCCAAAATCAAAATTTTCGGCATGGAAATCATGGTTCTTGCAAATGCCAGAAGCTGCTTCTGTCCGACGGACAATCCTCCTCCGCGCTCTGACAATTCCGTCTCATATCCTTTTTCCAGCTTCATAATAAAATCATGTGCATTCACTGACTTTGCAGCTGCTATGATTTCTTCGTCCGTCGCATCTAATTTGCCATATTGGATATTCTCTCTTATGGTTCCGCTAAACAGAAAATTATCCTGTGTCATGATTCCCATCTGCTGACGCAGGCTTTCTATCGTAACTTTTTTTACATCGTATCCATCTACCGTTATCGTTCCTTGTTGTACATCATAGAAACGGCTGATCAGATTTACGATGGTAGATTTGCCGGAACCAGTTGCACCCACTAATGCAATCGTTTCTCCAGGTCTGATATCAAAGCTGATATCATCCAGCACCCTGGTATCTTCATCATAAGAAAAAGATACATGCTCAAATTTCACGTTTCCTGCTATCTCCGGCATGTTTTCTACCTGATCTGCATCTAAAATTGCCGGTTTGGTATCTAAAATTTCAAAAATACGTTCTGCACCCGCAATATTCGTAACCAGCTGATTATAAAAGTTACTTAAATTGAAAATAGGCTGCCAGAACATGTTGATATAAGTTCCGAATGCCAGAAA
>JAEWWQ010000180.1 GCA_023458855.1 Bacillota bacterium | reverse complement strand
GCTCATTGATCGTCTTATTTAACTTATATGCATAAGTTGTCGGATCAATTTCATAGTTTTTATTTCCTTCACTGTCTGTCTGACTGATAAAATAAAGCGAGCCAGGTTTTCCGAGTTCTTCCAGGATTGCATTCGCATCCGAAACACCTGGAATCTCAATATTGATTCTGTCACTGCCTTCCTGATATACCTGTGACTCTGTGCTATACCCTTCCACGCGCTTTTGCAGCTTGTAAATGGTATCTGCCATATCCTCTTTTGACGGGTCTTCATCTCCGACCACCTGATACGTAATACTAACACCACCAGCCAGATCCAAACCCTGTTTGATTCCTGAAGCCGCTCCTGCCTGCTCTGTACCGATTCCCGCGATCGCTGTATAGGTAAGACCCGACAGTAATAGTATCACAACTAATAATGTTATGATTCCTCTACTTTTTTTCATTGCTAGTTCTCCTTTTCATCACTGGCTAACGCCGCTTTTATCATAATCGCGCATTCTATGCGCTTTCTTTGCAATTCGCAGCCTAATTCATATGCCCCATTGATATCTCCTGTGAAATTATAGGAATTAGCTGCACAACCACCGCTGCAATAAAATTTTGCAAAACAATCTTTACATTTTTCTTTTGCGTATACATTACACGATTTAAAACGATCCCGTATCTCCGTTTTTATGATGCCTGCGTCTACATTTCCCATCAGGAAATCTTCCTGCCCGACAAACTGATGACAGGGATAAAAATCTCCCCAGGGCGTCACTGCCAGATATTCGGTTCCGGAACCGCACCCGGATAACCTCTTGGCTACACACGGACCACCTTCCAGATCAATCATAAAGTGAAAGAAATTAACACCCTTTCCTTCTTTTTGACGTTTTAATAACTCAACTGCGAGCCTGTCATACTCTTTCTTTAATCCCGGTACATCGCTCTCGCGAAGTGCATATTCTTCTTTTTCATCTGCTACAACAGGTTCTACAGATATCTGTTGAAATCCAAGATCTGCAAGGTGCTTTACATCTTCTGCGAAATCAAGATTATGCCTTGTAAAAGTACCTCTCACATAATAGTTCATCTGTTCTCTGCTTTCAGCGACCTTTTTGAATTTTGGAACGATCTCATCATAGCTTCCCTGTCCGCCCCTATGCGGTCTCATAAAATCATGTACTTCTTTTCTTCCATCAATGCTTAATACAATATTGCCCATCTCTTTATTGGCAAATTCCAGAATTTCGTCATTCAGTAGAACACCATTTGTCGTCAGTGTAAAACGAAATTTCTTATTATTAGACTTTTCGAGACTTCTTCCATAAGCGACCAGGTCCTTTACGACCTGCCAGTTCATCAATGGTTCGCCACCAAAAAAGTCCACCTCCAGATTCACTCTGTTTCCCGAATTTTCTACCAGAAAATCAAGTGCCTTCTTCCCAACCTCGTAACTCATAACAGCACGTCTGCCATGATATTCCCCTTCTTCTGCAAAACAGTATTTACAGGCCAGGTTACAGTCATGTGCTATATGTAAACATAATGCTTTTACTACAGTCTCACGGTTTTTGAAATCGCCAATATAATTTTCATAAATATCCTCTGTAAAAAGCATTTCTGCCTCTTCTAATTCCAAAATCTCTTCGACTGCTTCTTCTATTTCAGCAGCACCATAAACCGCATTTTCTTTTTGTAGTGCTACTACGATTGCCGCTTTATCTTTTCCGTTATTCTTAATGAATGCTCCCACTTTCGGAATCAATTCATACACAATGTCATCTACAACATGCACAGAACCGCTGTTGACATCCAATACGATATTATAGCCATTATTCTTATATTGATGAATCACTTGTTTCTATCCTTCCGCCGATTTTTTCTCTTATCATAAGATAAGCAGCGAAGTAAATCGCTGCTTACAAAAACATCATTCCTTATTTTACTTTTTCGCAACTTTGATTGCCAACGGTACAAGATGTTTTACAAGCTGATTGACATGATGTCTGGCATTCACCACATCCGCCTTTTTTCATGGATTGTTTTAAATCCCTTGTGCTTAATGTTTTGATATGTTTCATAACACAGCCTCCTTATGTTTCATAACATGGAGTATTATATCACAGTTCTTTTCCTATTAAAAGTTTTTTTTATCAAAAAATTAACTAAACATTCCCCCAAGCATGCCGCTTCCAGAACATACAAATAACGTTGTCCAGAAATGCATTGTCACATCATGAATTGTATGGTTAACCACTAGTGAAATAATAATGAGAACGAAAAAATAACAGCTGCCCATCAGCAGTCCCCACAGGAATTTCTGCTTTTCTACTTTTTTTCCTGTAATAAATCCTGACAGAAACGAAGCAATTATATAAATTGCTGTAATCCCAATTGCTACTACACTTTCTTTTAATTGAAACCGATATAAAAGAAGTGCCAGTAATAAAAGCAATCCTCCCGTTATTATGTAAGCGCATAACAGACATTTCAGTACAAAGATTATTTTCCCGTTAGATTGAATTGTTTTCGGCATCGTAGTTCCTCCTTTGTTCATATATATTCTATCCATTCCCGGTACATGACGATAACTTGACAACTTGTTTTGATATATTGTATATTCCATTTATATACGAAGAAGGGGTTGATACCATTTTGGACATGCAAAGTGTCATACAAACTATAATTTTATTGATCTTACTCATTTTATCCGGCTTTTTTTCATCTGCCGAAACTGCTTTGACGACCGTAAACCGAATGCGCATTCGCGGACTTGCAGAAGAAAATAATAAACAAGCCGTTCGATTGCAAAAAATCATAGAACAATACAGCAAAATGCTGAGTACGGTACTAATCGGCAATAATATTGTAAATATTAGTGCTTCCTCACTTGCTACTACCTTGACAATACATTTATGGGGTAATTTTGCTGTTGGTATTGCCACCGGAATTCTTACCATTCTAGTCCTTATTTTTGGTGAGATCGTACCAAAGACCTGGGCTTCCCTGAATTCTGAAAAATTAGCACTTTTTTATAGCAGCATTATCTATTTTATGATGCAGATTCTGACACCTGTAATCAAGATTATCGATACCATATCCCTGATGATCTATCGTCTTCTGCATATTGATATCAGCGCAAAAGAAAATTCCATTACGGAAAGTGAATTGAAAACAATAGTAGATGTAAGTCATGAAGGAGGCATTATAGAGTCCGAGGAACGTGAAATGATCTATAATGTTTTTGAATTTGGAGATTCCCTTGCAAAAGACATTATGATTCCACGAATTGATATGACTTGTATTGATGTAGATGCGACTTACAGCGAGTTACTTGCTATTTTTCAGGAATCTATGTACACCCGCATCCCTGTTTATGAAAATGATACTTCCAACTTAATCGGTCTAATTAATGTTAAGGACCTCTTACTGGTAACTGATTTTGAAAATTTTCATATAAAAAATATTCTGCGCGAAGCATACTATACGTACGAATATAAAAAAACAGCTGATTTATTAGTAGAAATGCGCAGCACCAATTCCAGTATTGCATTTGTATTAAATGAATACGGTTCCACCGTAGGATTGATAACACTGGAAGATCTGCTGGAAGAAATCGTAGGTGAGATCCGGGATGAATACGATGCCGATGAACAGGAATCCATCAAGAAGATAAGCGAACATGAGTATTTGATTGCCGGTGGAATGAAATTAGATGATATTAATGACGTATTAAATACCGATTTTAATTCTGAGGATTTTGACTCTCTCGGAGGACTCATTATTGAATTATTAGATAAACTTCCGGAAGGCAGTGAGCAGGTGACTACCGCAGATAATATCACTCTCATTGTTGAAGCAGTGAACCAGAACCGCATCGAATGGGTGCGTGTCATTCTTCCTGATGTCACCTTAAAGACAGAAGCCGGAGAGTCTTCCAATTTAACTGATTTACCATCTTCTTCTGATTAATCAGTTATGAAAAAATACCGGAATACACATAGATACGAATTCAAAACGGGGAAGATATAAGTCCATTCTGAATTCGTATTTTTTAGTATCCATATACTGTTCCAACAACTCCATCTGCAATCGCCATTGCAATATCATCAAATCTGGTATCAAACAGTTCATTATCGTATGCCGTATTAATGAAACCAACTTCCAATAGTACAGACGGCATATTTGTACTATTGAGCACAATCAGATTCGGTCTTTCCGAAACCCCGATATTATTGAATCCTATCTTTTCCAGTTCACTGTTAATATTTCTTGCCAGCGTTGCTGCAATTCCGGAATCTTCATATACCAATGTCTCTACACCTGCATATGTCTCTGGATATAGACTTGAATTTCTGTGAATTGATATAAATAAGTCAGCTCCCGCCTGGTTTGCCTCCTGCGCCTTTTGATACGGTGATTCGAAGACATCCTCTGTCCTGGTATATATCACATCAAAACCGCTGTTCGTTAATATCTCGCCCAGTGCTAATGTCAGAGCTAACGTATCGTCTTTTTCCTGTCTTCCCTCAAAAGTTGCACCAGGATTCGCACCACCATGTCCTGCATCTAAAACAATCTTATATGCCATCGTTTTTACTCCGCTTCCTATTCTACTAATAGCATATGAACAGGATTACAGATTGTCACATTTTTCATATGACAATTTCATGAATACCATATAACATTATTTGTACTTCATACGCATACTCTGTTTCTTCAATATGCATTACACCATGATATTTATCAATGATTTCCTGTACGCTTTGAATTCCGAATCCATGATTGGTACTATCTGCTTTACTTGTTTTCAGCCCTCTTTTCAAAGACAGCAGTTTACTCTTTGAGTTTTTTATATTCAGCAACAGTTTTTCATTTCTCAGATAGGTTTTCAATATGATATATCTTTTTCCTTCATTTATTTTTTCACAAGCTTCCAGCGCATTATCTAAAAGGTTCCCGTATAATACGCCCAATTCATAACTGTACATATTAATCTGCTCCGGTAAAAATATTTCATACGACAATTCAATATTTTTAGTATTTGCCTCCCTGAATTTTACCCTGCAGATTCCATTCAATATTCTGTTTCTTGTATAAAATGTTTTTTCGCTCTTATCTACTATGGCTAACATATTCCTGATTTCTTCCTGTAAGCCCGCCTTATCATATTCACTGATTTCAAGTAATGACAGCAATTGATTTTTATAATCATGTCTGATTTTACGCAGTGTCCTGATATTGTCTTCTATTTCATTACAATACTCGACTTCCAATTGTTTTTCTCTCAGCAAGAGCTTATGTTCGTAATTCTGCTTCACAACATGATTGTAATTTTCCAGTAAAATGTACGTCAGATAATGTACCAGCCAAAATAACAACATTACATAGGTAAATATCCTGTGGTGATTATCTTCTTTACTATTTAGCAATATCTGATACATGAAACAGCTTCCAATAATATCTGACAGAAGTATTCCGAATAGTAATATAATAATCTTCTTAGGAAGATGTACATTTTTTTCTTTTTTTCCTATGCACAGCGCCAAAACAGAGCAATATTTTATAGTAACGCATACGACCTGTTCCATTTGGATACGGGAAATTGTCAGAAATCCGTGTTGCCGCACTTTCTCAAAAACATGCCCCATAAGGCTCATCGCCAGAAACTGTGATAAAACGCGGGACAAAAACAGAAATAATATGATAATAATCTTTGTACTTTTAATTTCATCATAAAACACACTGGTAACCAATATCACAATACTGGATATCAATATATGAACCTCTGGAATCCCAGCCGAAAGTACCATAAGAATAATACATAGAATACTATACAGAAACAAGAATATTTCTTTCTGGTGAAAATTTTTCATTTTAAAAAATGTTTGGTAATATCTATAAATCATAAAATAATCTATAACATTTATTATTATTTCCAAACTACATTCTCTTCATCTCATACTGTAATTGTTTTTCCTTCACTGCCTTTCTATTTTTTCTGCTGATCGGCAAGTACTTTTCGTTGTATAGAATTGCCACATCCCTTGCTATTACCTTCACATATTCCAGATTAACGATATAAGAAACACCAAGTTCAACAAATACCGTGTTCTCCAGTTGCCGCATAACTTCTTTTACTGTCATATAGCTTACATAAGTTCCTTCTTTTGTGTAAATAATGACTTTTCTGCGATTCTGCTCGAAATACAGAATATCATTGCAGGAAATAGTGAAATTTTCCTTTGCATAGGTAAAATGGAACCGGCTCTTTTTTCTGTTGATATAAACCTCTGCCCTCAGCAGCACTTCCTCAAGTTTTTCAAATAAAATCGTTTTTTGAAGATAGTGAAAAGTCACAATGTCAAAGACATCATATACATAGGCCGGATGAACTGTTTGAAATATAATCAGGGACGAAATGTCAGAATTCCTTATTCTTTTCGCCAGCATAATCCCATTCATGTCCGGCATCTCAATATCCAGCAGATAAACATCAAAACTGCCAGCATTTACACTCATATAATGTAATAAATCATTTGCACCATGAAATATTTCATATTCTAACTCAATGCTATGTAATGATTCAAAATAACATTCTATCTGTTCCAATGCTGCCGTTGAATCATCACACACTGCAATTCTCAGCATGCGTTTTTCCTTTCTTACGCATCTTCTTCACAAATCAACTGTATGTATTTTACCAGATGCTTTAAAAATTTTTCAGGGCGGTTATGTATGAGCGCAAAAATCTGTGTTTCATAAATTGCTCTGTTCTGCTCCACACTATCAAAAAGTAAATAGTCCGTTGTTACATTCAGCTCATTTGCCAAATCCACTAACACTTGAATACTTGGTATTGACTCAGCTCTTTCAATACATCCAATATGTTTAATTGAAACCGATACTTTTTCAGCAAGTACCTCTTGTGTCATTGCATTTCGCTTACGCTCTTTTTTCAGTCTTTCTCCTAGTTTCAGGTAATCTACTTCCATTTTATAACACTTACCCTCCTTCTATTGTAAGCAAATTATTCTTTTTAATTAACAACCCATAAGTAGTATAATACTGTTTGTAGGTTTCTTTTTATGCAAAGATGTGTATTTCTCAGGATTGTCTGCAATTATATAAGGCTGCAGATTAGATGGAATACTTTAGAATTACTATAGATGTGCAATAGAACTAAAATAGATATGGAAAAAACAAAAAACTTGACCCAATCCCAAGAAAATCCAATCTTCGCTTGTGCCTTTCATCTGGTACTTTAGTATTATATACAATAGGGAAAAGTTTTCCGATAACATGTAATAATTAGTCATTTCCATGTAACAATCGGTCGTATTTATAGTTTTTTGTCGGTTTCTGCCTTATTTATCAAAATGTAACCCAGATAAGCTTTGAAGAAAATTCTTCTTTTGTACTACATACTGCCACCTGATAGCTGGGTATATCAGCATACCATTTGATTGGAATTTTTTCATCTTTTATTTTGTCATCAATATAATGCCCTTTCATATTTACCATAAAGGAATTCATCATTTTCGACATGCCTTCTCCAGTATATTTCATATAGCTTTCTTTTCCTGTCCATAACTTACAGAAAATTTCTGACTGCTCCTTTTGAAATGCCTGCTGAATCAATTCATATTCCTCTGGCAAAAAGAATCGCTTTGCAATCAACAGATCTGCTTTTTTTACTTGCTGAATATCAATTCCGACTGCTTCCTCTGATACTGCACAAGCTACATAATTGCCCGAATGAGATAGATTAAAATGAAATCTCTCATCACTGGTACACACCGGTTTTCCGTTCTCTATATATGAAATTTCTATCATCTCTGAATCTTTTTTCTTATAAGAATTCCATGCAAACTGAAGCAATAAGCCTGCTGCGAGACTTCTTGCTTTATCCGTTTTCATTTTGCATGCATCTATTTTCTTCTTACGTTCTTCTGAAACAGATTTTTTTCTTACTTCAAAATAATCGCCTTCTAATAGCTTATCAATTGATGCTACATATACTTTCACCATACATATTCTCTGTGTCAAAAGCTCATCCTAAACCGTATGAATCCAATGGTACTTTGATCAGCTTTTTGACACTTAAATCCTATCATTATTCGTTCTTTTCATCCCGAACTATTTTCAGATGCAGCTCCTCAAGCTGTATCTCATCTACTACATTTGGTGCTTCTGACATAAGACAGGAAGCGTCCTTAACTTTCGGGAATGCAATGACATCGCGAATACTGTCAGCACCTACCATAAGCATTACAAGTCTGTCAAGCCCATAAGCCAATCCTGCATGAGGCGGTACTCCATATTTAAAAGCCGTCAGAAGGAATCCAAATTTTTCTTCTGCATTCTCAACTTTTAATACCTGCAGCATCTTTGTCTGGATATCGTTCTGGTGGATTCTGACACTGCCGCCGCCAAGCTCTGTACCATTC
>JAEWWQ010000179.1 GCA_023458855.1 Bacillota bacterium | reverse complement strand
TCCTTAAGCACTATAAACGTAATCTTTTTCCAAATATAATGGTGAAATTTAAAGAACGGATCTATGAATATATTATACAGCATTCCATGATATCTTCTTCCGAACAGATACAGCTGGATTATAGAATTATCATTTCATACATGGTCTCTGGATATGTAGGACTTGTTATGGACTGGGCAACCGGAAATCTTGGCAAAGATGTTACGCCTGAAATCATATTTCCATATATAAAACAGATGATTCTCAAACTTTCCGAAGCAAAATCATAAAACGATATTTTATTACCACTGTACTAACACAGTGATACTTCTTTTTATACTATATTACTTTACAAAAATAAAGCCATTTTATAATTTTTTAATGAAATTATACTTTTTTAATGAAACTAAAAAGAGCCGCCAATCGTATTTTTTTACTTTGGCCGCTCTTTCTGTTAATCAATATTTGCTGTTTTGTATCCGTCAGCTGCGTTCTATTTATTTTTACCGCAGCACTTTTTATATTTCTTGCCGGAACCACATGGACATAGATCATTTGGATAAACTTTTGCTTCCTTTACAATAGTGGTGGATAACTTCTGTTCCTTATAGAGTTCTTTACGCCTGTCCTCATCCAGAATATCATTCCACTCCTCTAATTCATATAACCAGTCTGCACCTGCACCAACCATGTTTTTATACAGAAGTTCAATATCAAATGCAAGACTGACCTTTGTGTCTTCTTCCATTTCTTCAATCGGGTTTGGCTTTTTCAGACTATCATTAATGCCATCCAGAAAACCGACCATTGTCATAATATCTACATCAAACTTTTCCGCTAATTCTTTTACTGTCCCCTTTACAGCCTTTTTCGGTGCTGCCAATAACTCCTGATAAATTCTTTTTTCAGTTTGAAAATAAGCTGCCCAGAGTCTCTGCAGGTCCCCTTTATTGGCTGTTTCTGAATAAGCCATATCACGCCATTGTTGTAATAGTGCCATTGTTTTTTCCATCCTTTTTTCTTGATTAATTATGAAGTAATCATTCTCACTTCATATAGTATAACAAATTATTGATATAATTTCAAAAAAATTTTTAGATATATGTATAAAGACAATATTTTATGCTCATAATAACAGTAATCTTTGGATCCCCCTCCATTGATACGATGGTTTTCCATCCTTGAACAAAAGACAAGATTTACGGAGTGAATATCACAAAGGCGTGTATTTCACTTTTATATCCTCCCCTTGAAAATCCCCACTTCTATCGAGCAATAAAAGTGGGGTGTTTTTTTATTTTGCTGCCTTGCCCGCATATGTTGTGGTAACCAGTTTCTCATAAGGAACTCTTTCGGACAATTCTCCTGCTTCGTTCAGAATATCCTGCAATAATGTAAAACTTTCTTCTTCAAAAACCAGATTTTCTTTCCATGTGTCCTGATCATAATAGCGCTTTACTATTGTCGTGATCGTTGATAATTCCGTTTCACCAAATTGTGGTGCTATCACCTTTGCAATTTCTTCCGGTGTATGTGAATTGACATAGTTCATTCCCATTTGCAATGCATTCACGAACCGCTGGATTACTTCACTGTTTTTTTCTATATAACTTTTTTTGGCACAATATGCTGTATATGGTACATACCCTGATTCTTCTCCCAGTGATGCAACAACATACCCTTTTCCTTCCGATTCAAGACTGGTTGCGCCCGGTTCGAATTCTATCGTATAGTCTCCCTGTCCACCAGAAAATGCCGCTCCGGTTGAACCAAAATCAATACTCTGGTCTATCTTAACATCTGCCATCGGATCTATTCCATTTTTCTTTAAGATATATTCAAATACCATCTCAGGCATACCGCCTTTTCTGCCTCCCAGTACATCTTTTCCTATGAGCATACTCCAGTCGAACTGATCAATTGGTTCTCTGGCTACCAGAAAATTACCTGCCCGCTGTGTAAGCTGTGCAAAATTTACAACATAATCTTCTGTGCCGCCTAAATAAGTATAAATAGAAGATTCACTTCCCATAAAGCCTATGTCTGCTTCCCCCGTCAATACCGCCGTCATGGTCTTATCCGCTCCAAATCCTGTCACAAGTTCTAATTCTATTCCCTCCTGCTCAAAATATCCTTCTTCTATGGCAACGTACATTGGCGCATAGAAAATGGAATGGGCGACTTCATTTAATGTTACTTTTGTCATCTCCTTTTTGCTCTCACCCGGTTCTTTGGTTCCACAGCCTGTCATGCTGACCATTAACATGGCAGCTATCAGTAGTACACTGAATATCTTTTTAAACATAATATACCCTCCTTTTCTGATAGTACATTATATAAAAAAAATTAATTTTGGTTCCAATCCTTTCCTATAAATGAAATCGAAGTTAAGATTCCTGAAAAATGTACTAAAATTTTACATAATATTCACAATTTGCTTATTGTTTCTCTTGACGCTACGTATTATGATATTAGCTAGATGCGAGGAGGTTACTAAATGAAATTTGATATGCATTGTCATACAAAAGAAGGTTCCATCGATGCAAGAGTCGATATCGAATCTTATATTAAGAAATTAATCAGTCAGGGATTTGACGGAATGCTTGTAACTGATCACAATTCTTATGATGGTTACAGAAAATGGAAACAGATTGCAGAAACAATAGAGACGCCAAAGCCTTTTACCGTTTTAAAGGGAATTGAATATGATACACGGGATGCAGGACATATGATTGCCGTCCTTCCCGACAACATACATTGCAGGCTTTTGGAACTACGAGGCCTGACAATAAATGAACTGGAAATACTCGTTCACAGACTGGGGGGAATTCTTGGTCCTGCCCATCCTTACGAGACTGGATTTTTTGCTTTAATGAATACAAAGTTCGGTAAAAGAAATATAGATATGATTCATAAATTTGATTTTATTGAAACCTTCAACGCTTGTAATCATACATTATCGAATGTAAAAGCACGTGCTTTGGCAGATAAATATAAAAAACCAAGTTTTGCAGGTTCCGACGCACATAAAATGAGCGTTGTAGGTTCCGCCTTTACTACTTTCGAACAGGAAATCCGCAATAATGATGATTTAATCATGGCTGTACGGGAAAGTGCAAAAATACTTGCGGATGGTTCTCTGTTAGAAAAATATCAACGAAGAAATTTAATCAAAAAGTATCCAGGCGCAGTTGGTTACTGGATTTATAACAAAATAGGCGCACTTTTTTATACTCCGGCCCGTTATAAAGCCAAAAAACTGCTGCCGCAATAGTCATTACTTTTTATTTTTAAAGCTGATTCAGGATTCCTGCGGCATCTTGGACCCGGCCGATGTCTGTATCCAATAGTATATATTCATTGAACCCGGCCGCCCCTGTATGAACTTCCATATTACGGTGTACCATCTGACTCTCGCGTTCAATCGTTCCTGCCACCCGATAGGATGTAATTCCCGTATTTTCATACATCTGCCGTATTACACTTCCATCGCACCCGCAGTTAATAACAATAGTAATCTTGTTCTCGGCATCCTGCACCAGCTTTTTAATAGTCTCCATTCCCTCCAGACAAGTCGCTTTTTGTCCGCTTGTTATCACTCTTTTCATGCCAAGTTCTCTGGCTTCTTTGAGGGTCTGACAAGGATCCTTACATACATCAAATGCCCGGTTCAATGTAACTGTCATTTTTCCTGCTGTTAATACCATCCTCTGCATCTGCGGATAATCGAGCATTCCATTCGGTTGCAGTGCGCCAATTGTAATACCATCCGCACCTGCTTCTTTAAATCCGCGAATCTCTGCCAACATCAATTTGAACTCATTGGTACTATAATGATAATCTCCGCATCTTGGTCTGATTACAACATCAATCTTTGTATCACATAGCTTTTTTACTTCAGTAAATAATGACAATGTCGGCGTTGTTCCTCCGATAATCATATTACTGCACAGCTCAATTCTGTTTGCTCCCGCTTTCACAGCTTTCACAGCGGAATCTATATTGTCAACAACTGCCTCCAACGTATATCCAATAGGTACCGGCTCTTCCAGATTCTTATGCCTGTCCTGGTCATTCAGCCTATTGCGGATTTCATTTGCCATCTTCATATCTTCTATTAAAATGTGCTGGAAGATCCATTGCTGCATCATATCTCTTATTTTCTTTAATCCATCCCTTGGTCTTTCCCTAAGCTGCTGAAAATCAATTTCCTGCACTTCTTTTATTGCTGCCTGATGCTGTCTGCGATGTTCGGCCAAACCGGAATATCCCATTTGCTGCATTAAACTTTCTTCCTGGTAAAAGTGATATGCCACATAATCCCTTAACTCACAAACAATTCTTAAAAGCTGGTCTTCCGTCATTCCAATGCACTCTGTTCTTAATATCTGCTCAACTTCTCTTCCTATCAAAAATAAATTCTTATGCTGAAAATCAACAATCTCAATACCTGTATTTAAGTCATTTCGCCAATCAAAGTTGAAATCAAACATAATTGCACCAGCTTCCTATTCTATTATTTTTCTATATCATATACATTTTTAGATAATTTTTCAACCTATTTGTAATTATAGAATTATCCATTTTCTTCCATTTTGTACATAAAAATAGAGGCGTATATCCAATACGCCTCCTGAGTCTTACTATTCTTTTTTTCTATTCCCATGAACTATAGCTTCAGACTTTATGCTATCCCGTTACCCTGATTCTGCATCATATTTACAAACTGCTGCATATCATACGCATTTCCCATATTTCTGATATTGCCGGTTGCATATTCCGCTACGCCATTATCAAAATCATCCGAGGAATTTAAAAATTCTTCAAACTCTTCATCTGTCATTCCTAGTTTCTCCTGTAAAGATTCTACAGCGCTTTCCATTAGTTCCTTAAGACTGGCCATAGTCGCAGAAATATCTGTATCTGTGGTATCAGTAGATTCCTCCTCTTCTTCCGTCGTCTCTGCAGATGCGGAAGCTACTGTAGCTGTTTCTGCTGTCTCAGTCGTTGTATTACCACTTGTAAGTGCATTCACAACAGATGCGAGACCCTCCTCACTCAATAATTCACTTGGACTAAGCTGTAATGATTTCAGGGCTTCGAACACATCACTCTCCGATACGCTCAATGCCTCGGATATCCCCGATATTACAGAATTTACAGTATCATTCACTGTCTCACTTGCCGTTTCATCGACCTCTTCTGTCTCCATCTCTTCCATTGGCGGCATCGGCGGCATTGGCGGCATTCCCGACATCTGCATACTGTCTTCTGCCTCTTCTTCTGTTTCTTCTTCAGCACCAGTTTCGGAAGAAGACTGGCTCTTTACAATCTGTGCGAAATCATTGTAAGTTTCAGATGGCATGACAGGTATTTCTTCACTCATTTCAAAAACGTCTTTTCCACTTGTCTTACTTTTTTTCTCAGTCTCCTGATCGGTTGTTCTGCTGTTCTGGTTGTACTGATTTACAACCTGTTCCTGATACAAATTCTCAATTCTCATATTTCTCCATCCTTTCTTTTTTTCTGTTAGCAGGTTACCGTATGAACCTTTAAAACCTCTCTATCATTCAAGG
>JAEWWQ010000178.1 GCA_023458855.1 Bacillota bacterium | reverse complement strand
TCACGTATAATCCAATTATCCTCTTTCAAGGGTGTTTGGATTATTTTCCTTTCTCCCCAAAAGAGTTGGGGTAATCTTATTACTCCGTTATAATAATAAAGCACTGTGGATTTGTTCCTATTTCACTACAGCCTTGACTGTTCGGAGGTGACTCAGACCACAGGTTTTCGTCTTCACTGGTAATTAGCTAGTTAACGCATCGACGTTTATATTTACGTGAAAACACAGCCGAGATTCTTGTGGAAAACAACAGTGCAAATATTATTTTAGGAGGTATCTATCATGTACTTTGTCGGGATCGACATTTCCAAGTACAAACACGACTGCTTCATCACTACCGAATCAGGCGAGTTTGTTCCTAACTCTTTTACCATCAAAAACAACAAGGATGGTTTTCTGGAACTTCTTACAGTTTTAAAATCCCTTAATCCTCAAGAAGAAATACGGATAGGGTTTGAAGCTACTGCTCATTATGCCCTTAATCTGAAGTTATTCCTTGAAAAAGCCCACTACAGCTTCATGGAATTTAATCCTGTACTTCTTGCTAAATTTAACAAGTCTCAGACCTTAAGACGTACCAAAACCGATGCCATAGATTGCGCTTCTATAGCCCGTTGGTTAATGACAGTAGACTACAAACCCTACCCAGTAGGATTTTATCATACATATTCATTAAAGTCATTAACTCGACTTCGAGATACGCTTGTAAAACAAAGAAGTTTCTATATTGTAAAGATGACCAATGTATTGGATCATACATTCCCTGAATTTAAGCCATTTTTTAAAAATCGTTTCAGCAAAACCGCTCTATATCTATTAGAAAATTATGGTTCTGCCGAAAAAATGTCTAGAATGAATGCCAGCTCCTACGAAAATCTCCGTAAAATATCACGTGGCAAATTTTCTATGCAAAAGTTCCTTAAATTAAAAGAACTTGCTGCTAATACCATTGGAGAAAACAATGAGATTTTCTCTTCTCAACTAAATAGCCTAATGGCTCTTCATAATCAATCAGTCATCGAAATAAATACACTGGAACAACAGATCATTTCGCTTATTGAGGACATTAATCCTCATTCCCTTACTATTCCAGGTATTGGAGCATTATCAGCTGCTGTCATCTATGCTGAATATGGTGACATATCCAAATTTAAATCGTCATCACAAATGCTTTCTTTTGCTGGTTTGGAACCTGGATACTATCAATCCGGAATATCACCTCTATTTTTGTTTATCATATCAAAACAATAATATAAGTCAATATTTCCATCATACATTTCTAAAGTAAAAGATTATTTATTTTTGTTTGTATTTTTTTCTTTTGTTTTGTATTGTTTTCAAAAATTTCATCAAAAAAATACCAGAACTGCATTCTGGTATTTTTGTCCCAATCTTACTTTTCTTATTTTTTATATTTCACAAGTACAGAAAATAGCTGTCTGATATCGATTGGTTTGGCAACATGATCGTTCATACCTGCATGCAACGCTGCAGAAACATCCTCTGTAAATGCATCTGCTGTCATAGCAATAATCGGTATGGATGCAGCCTCCGGACTTTCAGAGGAACGTATCTTTTTCGTTGCTTCGTAGCCATTCAGAATCGGCATCTGAACATCCATAAGAATGGCTTGATATGTTCCAGGCAGTTCAGATTCAAACTTCCCCACGGCTTCTTGTCCATTCACGACACAATCGACCACCACACCTGCTCCCTCTAATATTGCAATCGCAATCTCCTGATTCATACTATTATCTTCTGCCAGCAATACATGCATGTCAGCCAGATCATACTCCTCAGCCTCATTCATTTTTTCTGTCTTGTACTCGTTCGCAGTCTTGTCATGTACTGTATGATCCAGTCCAAAGGAAATGCCCACATTAAAAACCGTTCCGCCCCCCTGTCTGCTTTCTACATCAATTACCCCATTCATCATCGTAACAAGATTTTTGGTAATAGAAAGTCCAAGTCCACTGCCGCCAAACAGTTGCGCAATTGTTGAATCCTGTTGTTCATATGGTTTAAACAGGCGTTCTCTATAATCTTCCCGAATGCCGATTCCCGTATCCTGAACCAAAAAGCGAAAAAAGACCCTATCTTCCTTTATTGCTTCCTGCAGTACCTTAAGAATGACCCTGCCTCCTGAAGGAGTAAATTTAATTGCATTACTTAACAGATTCATTAAAATCTGATTGAGACGAAGTCCGTCTCCAATTAATCTATCTTCGGTAACACCTTCCAGTAGAACTGTGAAAGCAACATCCTTCTCTTTACCCTGTGAATAAAATAGTGCCGTAATTGCTGATAGCAATTGCCTGAAATCAAAACTTTCATTTGCAATTTTCAGATTACCGCTTTCGATAGATGACATATCCAGAACATCATTGATTATAGACAGCAAATGCTTAGCGGCAATTTCTGCTTTTTTCATACAATCAACTACTTTAGCCGGATCTGCCGCATTTTCTCTTCCAATCCTCATATAGCCGATTACAGCATTTAATGGCGTCCTGATCTCATGTGACATCCTCGAAGTAAACTGACTTTTTGCATTGTTAGCACGTTCGGCAGCATCCAGTGCTTCCCGGAGCTGTTGTTTTTTTTCCTCTTCCGCACGTTTGATAGCATCTGTGTCCTTCCGGAATAATATGACACAGTTCGGATGTCTTTCATCCCTCGCCATCCCCTGTACCGTACATCTGTACCAATGATATTCCCCATTCCCCTCCGCTTCATCACAATCAGTCAGAATGCGGCAATCGAATGTGACCTCGCCCAGTGTATCTATCATTCTCATATAATTATCCTGATTGCAAATTGTAAGAATCGCTTCCAAATCCTCCGGATGAGCCATTTTTCTAATTCTCTCCCTATCGATATAGGGTTTTGTTGTCTTTACTATTTTTCCATCGACTAAAGAATACTGAATACGCGTACCGGATTCCACATTCAACTCACTTACATCATCATTTACACGACAGACATAAGATAAAAATAGTGCAAATTCATTGGTACGCTGTATTTCCATTTTTTCCTGCCTGTTTCTTGCAATACTGGACACTACATTTTTTTTCATATGTATTCCCCCATCACTGCACTGTTATTATTTCGTGCTGTCAGAAAACTAATCGGAAAATTATGTCCCTCTATTACTTCAGACATACATATTTCCCACCCTTGCGATTTTAAATATTGTCGATACGTGTGGTGCGTCCATTTACTGTATGTTCGAAATCCAAAGACTTCCATGAATCTTTCTAACGCTTTTAATTTTACATTCTCACGTGTAAATGTTGGTGCTATTAAAATACCATCCTGCTTTAATACACGGCTTATCTGGACAAGTACTGTATCCGGATCTGGCATGATATGAAGTGCATTTGCAATCACAACTGCATCAAATGTATTGTCCGCATAGGATAGGTCAGTGGCATCAGCTATTTCAAACTGTAGATTCGATGTCACATCTGTCTTTTTTGCCTCTTCTATCATAGCTTCCGAAAAATCTGTGGCTATTAAGCGTTTACAGGATAAGGCAATATCTCTTGAAAGTATCCCTGGACCTGCAGCAAGTTCCAATACATTCATTTCTCTGGTTAACTGATTGGTAATCTCTTTCTTCATTTTTTCATACGCTTGTTTTGCACCTTTTCCCCTCAAGACAAAACGCACGTAAATGCCGGCATATCTTGACCAGAATTTTTTTTGTTTTTTATCCATATGGTTCCTCACATTTCCCGACATACCGCTACAAGCGGTACAAATAACCAAGGAGAAGAAGACGCTTGCGTCTTCTTCCTGTGTGAGATTTAGAAATTCTTAGTAGCAGTATTTTGCTGCTTAGAATTTCTTCTCACACTATTTTATACAATATTTCTGAATTATCATTTCAAAACACCATTGAAAATCAATTTTATCTATGTTTTCAGTAAGTATGACATTTTCCACTTTCCATTTTTCTCCGTTCACCAAATAGGTAATTGTTCCGACTCGTTCTCCCTCACATACAGGAGCTTCCATGACCTTCTTTATGTCATACACAACATCCATGTTCTCATCTTTTCTCATGAGAACTCCCTGAACAGCCAGTTTCGCATTTTTTTCTTCTGAAACGCCTTTTTTCTCTGTGACTTCATCCTCTAATATTTTAACTTCAGCTGTCGCAACTCCGCCGATTTTCTCTGTCTGGCCATTGTTCACCTGAATCGGTTTCAGTTCATTCGAATTTATCTTAACTTCATCAAATGCATGATATTGAAAGTTCTCTATTCCATATGCCATTAACTTCTTCGTGTCGCTCCATTTGTAGCCCTTATTATTCGGCCACCCGCAGGCAAGCAGTGCCACACTATAAGTTCTGCCGTCTCTTTTAAGCGCACCAACATAACAATATCCTGCTTCTGCAATCTTAAAACCAAAAAACTATTATAATAATTACTTTACATCAATCTACTGTTCCACGCAATATTTTACGGAATCCATCTTTGAAATTCCATCTGATTTCCATAGAATCTGCACCATAATAGATAATTTCCTTTACCAATAATCCCATTTCTTCTTGTAAGATGTCTTCCTGCATTGCAAATTCCAGGACATCCATTTTTTTTGAGATACAGCTTATCCTTTGCACTATTTTTTCTTTCCTGTCATACAATTTTTCTTCTTCTTTTGCAGCTGTCACTTTCAGCTTTTTAAGTTGTTCCTTTTTTTCCTGAAATGTATTTCTATCTATATTACCGCCCGCATAAGTACCATACAAAGACTGATAGCCTTCCGCATATTTTATATAGTTTCTTTTTATAGTTTTCAGTTTTTTCTCTGTCTCCCTTTGTTTTTCCAGATAGATTTTCTGCACCTGTTCTCTCATCTTATTACATTCAATACTGACGGCTATCTGCATTTTGAGCGCGTTTTTTAGAATTGTATCTATTTCCTGTTCTGTAATTTTTATATAATTACAATCATGCTGTGTAAAATTATAATGTCTGCAGTAATAAATTTCCTGTTCCTTTTTCCCCAGTCTCCAGGTCAGATTGTGGTTACAGTATCCACATCTTATTTTTCCTACATACTTTTTAGGATAGTGATACAATGATTTATTTTTACTTCTCTTTCTCTTTCTGGAAGCAGCCAGTTCAAATTCTTCTTTTGATATTATTGGCGGTATTATTCCCTCAATACGCAGCCATTCATCTTTTCCATACTTTTTTATGATATTCATAGTAATATCAAGAGATTCTGTCTTATGATAAAGCAATACTCCGGTATATGTTTCATTTCTAAGTATTCTAAGAACAGAACTTCCATTCCACTGTCTATAAGTATTCTTTACAGAAGGTATGCGTATCTCATTTTTATCCATATAGAAAGATGGATTATCGATCCCATCCGCATTTAATTCTTTTGCAATGTCAGCCGCTGATTTTCCGGAATTATAGGTCTGAAATATTTTTTTTACGATATCTGATGCCGATTGCTCCGTAATAATTACGTCTTTTTCTTTCCGATATCCATAGGGAAGCGTACCACCCATATAATCTCCATTCTCTTTTTTCAGTTTTATGGTTGTTCTGATTTTTTTTGAGATATCTTTGCAATAAAAATCGTTCACCATGTTTTTAAATTGTATGTTCAAATCAGCATTGGCTCCAATCTGCTCTGCTGTATCATAAGAATCATTAATTGCTATAAATCGGACTCCTATGACTGGAAACACTTCTTCCAGATAATATCCGGTTTCAATATAATTTCTCCCCAATCTTGATAAGTCCTTAACAATAATACAAGATATCTTTTCTTTTCTGATATCTTCTATCATGCTTTCAAATCCCGGTCTTTCAAATGTTGTGCCCGAATAGCCGTCGTCCACATAATATATGATCTTAGTTCCATTTAATGATTTATGATGCAAAATATATTCATCAATTAATCTTTTCTGGTTTGTAATACTGTTACTTTCTTCCTCCCAAAATACATCTTCTTTTGATAAGCGTAAATATGCTGCAATTTTAGATTTGTTACCTATCTTTCAACTATCTCCTTTTTCTTTTTTCCCTGATTTTTCTTACTTCCTCAAATATATCCTGATGAATAATTGCTTTATGAGAATGGGGCATTATCTCCCATTCTTCCGGAGCATTACGAATTGTTTGTATATTCTCATATTTAGATGTCTTTGTTTTGTTTCTTACGATGGCGCCGGTGTAAGCAGGGTTGGAAAGAATATTTGCAATGGTCGCAGATCTCCAATCAGCTCCTTTGGGCAAAGTTTTTCCGATTCTTTGCATATAATAACGAAACGGAGGTATCACATTTTTTTCATTCAGTATCCCGGCAATTGCATGACAGGACATTCCCTGTAAATATAAATGGTATATTTCCTGAACGATCGGAGCGGTTTCCATATCTATCACAAATCCTTCTTTTCGGTTTTCATTAATTGCATACCCATATGGAGGCATCATTCCAAACACCGCCTTTCCTTTTTGCGCCAGGCGATAAGATGTGCTCCTCTTCTTTGAGATATCCTTGGCATACATTTCATTGATCAGATTTTTAAGACCAAGCAGTAGAAAATCTGGTGAGGCATCTTTAATATTACTATCGTATTGATCGTTGATGGCAATGAACCTGATCTTCATTTCCGGAAAAATTTTTTCAAGATAATTTCCTGTTTCAATATAATCCCTGCCGAGTCTCGAAAGATCTTTTACAATAATGCAATTCAGATATCCCTTTCCGGCATCCGCAAGCATCGCAGAAAAAGCCGGTCGTCTGAAATTTGTTCCACTATAGCCTTCCTCTGTATATTCTCTATAGATGGTCATGTTTTTATCTTTAGAAACATATCCTCGAATAAAGTTTACCTGATTCACAATAGAATTACTGTCTTTCTGGCTGCTATTTCCGGATAATCTGGCGTAGACAGCCACTTTATATTCCACCTGATCTAATGCAGCCGACCTGTCTTCTGTAGTTACTCGTCTACTACGTCTTGCCATTCAGAACACACCTTTTCTATTCCATCTGCAAAATGAAACATAATCTCAACTGTTTTTTTATCATAGACAATTATTTTTTTTATTAACAGAACAACTGTTTTTCGCTCTATTTTTTTGATATATCCATTCCTGACAAAATCTTTTACAAACTCAGATTTTTCACTCACACCATTTTTTATTTGCTGTACTTCTTTTTCCTGCAAAGCAATTGCATTTCTGATTTCCTCTGTTTTGCTATTATAATGATCCAACAGCAATTCATACTCTTCCTGATTTATAATTCCCCCATGTAAATCTTCACGAAGAACATATTTTATATCTTGTATTTTAGTTCTTTCCTTCTTTAATTCATTGATTCGTGTATTAAGTTTCTCCACAGCTGTTTTGAACAAATCTTTTTCTGTCAAATATTCTGCGAATCTGTGTGTTCCAATAATAGTTTTCAACTGTTTATTGATTGCGTTGATAACGATTTTCTCCAGTTTTTTTTCACTGATACCTGTATTGTTACAGGAATGCGTTTTTCTGTCACACTTTCCTGATGTACAGATATAGTACGCATAAAGTGTGCCATTGGCATTTGTTATCTTTCGAATCATATTGGCTCCACATTGTCCGCATTCCACCACTCCCGAAAAAATGTGTACTGCTTCTCTGGAAGGTGCCGTTCTTGTGTCTTTTTCCATAATTCCTGCAACTGCATCAAAAATATCCTTTGAAATAATAGGCGGATGATTTTCTTTGATACAAGCCCATTCTGCTTTTGGTTTTTGGATTCTTTTTTTTACTTTATAATTAGGAGTTGTCGTTTTCCCTTGTTCTAATACTCCAATGTATATAGGGTTCGTTAAAATCCTGCTTACTGC
>JAEWWQ010000177.1 GCA_023458855.1 Bacillota bacterium | reverse complement strand
GTGCGGAATCAGCATCTTACCCAAACTGGTCCTGGATTCCTGTATTTGTGATGGAATAGCCAGAAGAAAATTAGAACCGGAGATGAATAGAACTATCTACCTTTGTGTCCAGAGCAGTAAAAATATCTCTGAAGCAACAAAGGTTTTTATAAATTATGTAAAGCAATATATGTAGTGTTATAGGACAAGCGTATGATATAATAAGTGAAATTCATGATACAATGTAATAAAGGCAAAAAATAGGACGGGTGGAGGAGCTTATGCGGAGAATACATAATTATTACACAAAATTATTTTTTGTGATTCTTATTATGGTGATCATAGCAAGTGGGTCAATATCGGGTATTATGATAGTACGGAATGTCGATCATATGCAGTCTGTTACAGAGAAAAGTCTGAATGCGGGCGCAGACCAGAAAGTAAAGATTTATGAGGTGAATATCAGCAGTCTTCATGCATTGTCAAAAAGTATTGCGGATGATACTGAGACAAAAAAATATTTTGAACATCTTAAGAAGGGTGTGGAGGATAAAGAACTTTACCTAAGCCTGAAAGCAGATCTGGAAAAAGAAATGGAGTCGTATTCAGGGTTAATTGAAAATGCTTTTTTTGTATCTGATGGGATATGCTGTATGGATGCAATGGGGGGTACCTCTGTAGGATTTGATATAGAAGGAGAGGCTTCGGAATGGTATCTCAATGTAATGAAAAACAAGAAGCATTACCTTGGAAAATTGAAACAATCTCCAATTACCGGACTTCCGGTAATGGTGTCAGTTTACCCTATTTTGGATGAAAATAGCGAAATACTTGCGATATTCGGGCTGGCAATTAACCTGAATGGTTTTTCCAACACGATAATATACAATCCCGAAAGTACAAGGGAAGAAACAATTATTGTTGATGATACAGGTACCGTTGTAGCAGCCAATGATATCAGTCTGATCTATAACTATAATATAGAAAAAGAAATTCCAGAGCTGAGTCGTTTCATTGAGGAAAGGAAAGAAGGAATTACTTACTATGATAAGCAGGGAATTCAATACCTGGCAGCTGTGAAAAAATCGGAAGCGGGGGTCACTATTATACAGTCGATTCCGGTCAGTGTATATCAGAACCCGATTATAGTATCTGTTCTTATATCTGCTTTTGCGTTAGCGGGTATTCTCCTATGTGTGGCTGTCATTACATTTTATGTAGCTAAGAGTATAACAAAACCAATCCATATACTGGTAAAGGAATTAAATGATTGTGCCAGTGGAAATTATGAAAACGAGATTCCGGAGTATTTAAAAAACAGAAAAGACGAATTTGCTATTCTGGCGAATGCGTTGAAACTCATGAAGATTCAGACCAACCAGCTAATTACAAACCTGAGTCTTTCCAATGAGGAAGTAGAAGCCTCTCTGGAAGAGATCATTGCAACAGAAGAGGAGTTAAGAAAACAAAATGAATTATTAGCTCAGAATGAAGAGGAACTCAGAAGAAGTAATGAATATAATAAGGCAATCATTGATGTGATCCCGGATATGATTTTTATTCTGGATGAGGAGGGGACTTTTATCCATTGTCAGGCAAGCAATGAGAGTATGCTGTATCTGCCGGCGGAGAGATTTCTGGGAAAGAAGCTCCAGGATGTTATGCCTGAAAGTATTGCGGAAAAGGGCTATCAAAAAATCAAGTCTGTCCTGAACAGTGGAGAACTTCAAAGTTTTGAATACGAAATTGACATGGAAAAGGGAAGGGAAATGTTTGAACTTCGTATTGTAAAATGCTCTACGGATAAAGTATTGGCAATTGCCAGAAATATAACAAACCAGCATCTATACCAGGAACAGATCGAGTATTTAAGTTATCATGATCAATTGACCGGACTTCATAACAGGCGCTCTTTTGAAAGCAACCTAAAACAGTTAGACAGGGAGGAAAATCTGCCTTTATGCATCATCATGGCGGATGTAAACGGATTGAAGCTGGTCAATGATTCTTTTGGACACAGGGCTGGCGATACGCTGCTATCAAAATTCGTAAAGGTCATGAAAGAGTCTGCTCCATCAGAAAATATGCTATTCCGCACAGGGGGCGATGAGTTTGTAATACTTATCCCGAATTGCAATGAGAAGCAGGCGGATGAATTAGTGAAGACCATGAAAGTAAACTGTGCACATGAAAGAGTAAATGCAATTACGTTATCGGTTTCATTTGGATGGGATTTTAAAAACTGCATGGAGGAAGATGTTAATGTTGTGCTGAAAAGTGCGGAAGACTTCATGTACCAGAAGAAGCTTTTTGAAGGGCCTAGTATAAGAGGAAAAACAATCTCTCTTATTATTAATACACTTCATGAAAAGAACAAGAGAGAAGAGCAGCACTCAAGAAGAGTGGCCGAATTATGTGAGAAACTGGCAATTAAGCTGCATATGCCGGAAGATAAAACGAAAGAAATCAAAAGTGCCGGACTTTTGCATGATATTGGAAAGATTGCAATACCTGAAAATCTATTGAATAAATCGGGAAAGCTGACAGCCGAGGAATTTGAAGAAGTCAGAAGGCATCCGGAAATCGGCTATCGTATCCTGTGTTCAGCCAATGAAATGACAGACATAGCGGAATATGTACTTTCGCATCATGAAAGATGGGATGGAAAGGGGTATCCACGAGGCCTTGCAGGAGAAGAGATTCCTTTGCAGGCAAGGATGATAGCCATTGCAGATGCATTTGATGCAATGACTAGTATCCGCAGTTACAGAGAAGCGGCCAGTGAGGAAGATGCAGCAAGGGAACTGATAAAGCATGCAGGTTCACAGTTCGATCCGGAGCTGGTACGCTGCTTTGTACATAAAGTGCTGGGGTACCAACAATTATAAATGATACAGGAGAGTACGTTATGAAGAAATTGGTCATTGGTATTTTGGCTCATGTGGATGCCGGAAAAACAACGCTGGCAGAAAGTATGTTATATTGCACAGGAAGTATTGGAAAACTGGGCAGAGTAGACCATAAAGATGCTTTTCTGGATACTTTTAATCTGGAACGCGAAAGAGGAATTACGATATTTTCCAAACAAGCCATACTTAAATGGAAAGACATGGAGGTCACACTTCTAGATACACCAGGGCATGTGGATTTTTCAGCCGAAATGGAGCGCACCTTGCAGGTATTGGATTATGCAATTCTGGTGATCAGCGGAAGCGACGGTGTACAGGGACATACCGAAACCTTATGGAAATTATTGAAAAGATATCAGATTCCCACCTATATCTTTGTGAATAAGATGGATTTGAATGGAACCGACAGCAAGAGGCTCATGAAAGAAATAAAAAGCTATTTACATGATGGGTGTATTGATTTCAGTGCGAATTCGGATCCGAAAGTACGAATGGAGAATCTTGCAATGTGTGATGAGGCATTGCTGGAAACTTATATGGAAAGCGGAACTTTAAAGGCAGAAGATATAGCAGATCTGATAGCTGAAAGAAAAGTTTTTCCCTGTTTCTTTGGCTCAGCATTAAAACTGTACGGTATTCCGGAATTTCTTGACAGTCTGGAGCTGTTTTCAAAAAGCGTCGCGTTCCCGGAGCATTTTGGAGCAAAAATCTATAAGATAGCAAGAGATGAACAGGATAACCGATTAACTTATATGAAGGTTACAGGTGGAAGCCTGAAAGTGAAGATGCTGCTTACCAATCGTAAAAAAGAAACAGCAGGACAAAATCAGCCAGAGCAGGAAAAAAATGAAATCTGGGAAGAAAAAGTCGATCAGATACGTATCTATTCAGGAAGCAGATATGCAACTGCAGAGGAGGCAGAAGCAGGTACAATCTGCGCTGTTACAGGGCTGAGTAAGACCTTCCCCGGTGAATGCCTTGGAATAGAGAAAGTTTCAGAGTTACCGGTGTTAGAGCCTGTACTTAATTTTAAGGTATTATTACCGCCGGAATGCGATGCGCATACCATGCTTTCCAAATTACGCCAGATGGAGGAGGAAGACCCGCAGCTGCATATCGTGTGGTCGGAACAGCTGAAAGAGATACATATTCAACTGATGGGGGAGATACAGATAGAGACCCTGAGGAGTCTTATTCTGGAAAGGTTCGGTGTAAAAGTTGCATTTGGATCAGGCAATATTGTATATAAAGAGACCATAATGGAACCAGTGGAGGGAATCGGACATTTTGAGCCATTACGGCATTATGCGGAAGTTCATCTGCTATTGGAACCCGACGAACCGGGCAGTGGACTTACATTTCATACTTCCTGCAGTGAAGATATACTTGAGCGCAATTGGCAGCGGCTGGTGTTAAGCCATTTGGAAGAAAAGGAACATTTAGGAGTTTTGACAGGTTCGCCGATTACAGATATGAAAATAACACTTGTTACTGGGCGTGCCCATCAGAAACATACCGAGGGAGGAGATTTCAGGCAGGCAACTTACAGGGCTGTACGGCAGGGATTAAAAAGTGGAAAAAGTATTCTCCTGGAGCCGTATTATAAGTTCAGACTCGAGGTGCCAACGGAAACCGTGGGAAGAGCTATGGCAGATATAGGGCGGATGTACGGTGATTTTGATTCTCCGGAAGTGGATGGAGAGATATCAGTCTTAACAGGCTATGCTCCAGTATCGACCATGCGTGGATATCAGATGGAAGTGACTTCTTATACAAGAGGCAGAGGAAGAATCAGCTGTGTATTGGATGGGTATCGGCCGTGTCATAATGCAGATGAAGTGATACCAGCAATTGGATATGACAGTGAGAAGGATCTTGATAACCCAACTTCTTCTGTATTTTGTGCACATGGAGCGGGGTTCTTGGTGGAATGGGATAAGATAGAAAAATACATGCATCTGGAACCTGTATGGCAGCCACAAAAAGGTGAATTGGAAGAAGCACCCGAAGAAAAACGGATCAGGGAGAGCACGGCAGGTTCTTATGCCAGCTCATGGAAAGAAGAGAAAGAGCTGGAGGCTATATTTGTGCGTACTTTTGGTCAGATCAGACAGAAGCACACGGTGAGAAAATTCACTTATGAAAATAGGCCGGAACAAATAGAAAGCATGCAGACGAAGAAGCCGTCAGAAGAAAGAGAATCAGTCAGGGAATATTTACTGGTAGATGGCTATAATATTATATTTGCATGGGAAGAATTAAAAGAACTTGCAGAAGTGAATTTGGCTGCGGCAAGAAGTAAACTGATGGATATTCTTTGCAATTATCAGGGATTCAGACAGTGTATCTTAATTCTGGTATTCGATGCTTATAAGGTAAAGGGTGGAATTGGTGAGACAATGGATTATCACAATATTCACGTGGTATATACGAAAGAAGCAGAGACAGCAGATTCCTATATAGAGAAGACCACTCACGAAATTGCAAAAAAACATCATGTCACGGTTGCAACATCAGATGCATTGGAACAATTAATTATAATGGGACATGGGGCTTCCCGGCTTTCAGCAAATGGACTGAAGGAAGAAATTGACCGTACCAATGAACAGATTCGTGTCAATTATTTGGGGAAGCAAATAGACGGGGGTAATTATCTGAAACAGAAAATAAGTGACAAGCTACCCGATATTTTTGAGTAATATTGTAGCGGCTAAGGTCGCAGATGGAGCCAGGGATGGAAAGAGAGAAGAGGTTGTCTGACAGCATTGCAGATGCAATATTGTCAATGATTACGATAGAGAAAAGATTTAAGCCAGGTGATAAACTGCCAAATGAGAATCAATTATCAGAAGAACTAAAGGTAAGCCGCACGACGTTAAGAGAAGCGTTTCGTATTCTGGCAGCAGGCAATGTTGTAGAAATTCGAAGAGGTAAAGGGACTTTTATAAGGGAAGACTTTGAAGAACAGTCTCTGGAAACATTGTCCCCTCTTACAACTGCAAAAGTCGATGCAGGAGATCTGTATGAGATGCGATTGATTTTTGAACCGGAAGCGGCTTATTATGCAACAAAACGTGCTACAGATACAGAATTAAACAGAATTCTTGCGCTTGGTGAAAGAATAGAAGTCCTGATCCGTGAGGGCAGAGACAGAACAATGGATGAACAGGCGTTTCACAAGGCAATTGCAAAAGCAACCCACAATGAATTTATGAACAGGCTCATGCCAATTATATTTGAGGCTATTGATAAGGGAGTCATGCTCTCAGAGTCAAAAAAAGCTGTAGTGGAAGAAACGGTTTCAGACCACAGGATGCTGTTACAGTTCATGGAAAGCAGGAATGCGGAAGGTGCAAGAACTGCCATGAAAATACATATTTTACATGCGATAGAACAATTAGAAATTGGTTCTTCTTAAAGAGAGCATACAACTGTATTGACATCATACAACTCGGTATATATAATACATCTTATAGGAGATAATAAGTTGTATTATAAGAGCCGCCAAAGCGGCAGATAGGAGCAAGTATGAGGAGCGATAGAATTACACAGGGAGTGAATGCAGCCCCGCAGAGAGCATTATTGCATGCTTTAGGAATAACAGAACGGGAGTTTGGAAAACCGTTCATCGGTATTGTCAGTTCTTTTAATGAAATTGTGCCAGGACATATGAATCTTGATAAGATCGCTGAAGCGGTGAAGCAGGGAGTGCTGCAGGCAGGCGGTATTCCGTTTATATTTCCCGCGATTGCCGTTTGCGATGGCATTGCCATGGGGCATGAAGGAATGAAATATTCGCTTGTTACACGGGAGCTTATTGCGGATTCCACAGAAGCTATGGCTACTGCACATCCATTTGATGGCTTGGTCATGATTCCAAACTGTGACAAAAATGTTCCGGGCCTGCTTATGGCAGCAGCCAGATTAAATATTCCCTCCATCTTTATCAGCGGCGGACCAATGCTGGCAGGAAAAATAGGAAAAAGAAAAATCAGTTATTCCAATATATCAGAAGCTGTAAGTGAATTCCGAAGCTGAAAAATTGATAACGATACATTATGCACCTATGAAAACGCAGCATGCCCTACCTGCGGTTCCTGTTCAGGCATGTTTACGGCGAACAGCATGAATTGTTTAACTGAAGTTCTGGGAATGGCTCTTAGTGGGAATGGTACTATTCCGGCAGTTTATTCGGAAAGAATCAGACTTGCAAAGGAAACCGGCATACAGATCATGGAATTGGTGAGGAAAGATATTAAGCCACGAGATATCATGACAAAAGATGCTTTTTATAATGCACTCACTATTGATATGGCACTGGGATGTTCTACCAACAGTATGCTTCATCTGCCTGCTATCGCACATGAATGTGAGTTCGATCTGAATCTGGATATGGCCAACGAGATCTCAGATAAGACGCCGAATTTGTGTCATCTTGCACCGGCGGGGGAACATTACATAGAAGAGCTTCATGAAGCAGGTGGAATTCCGGCTGTCATGAATGAAATCAATAAATTGAATCTGCTGAATACGGAGTGTCTGAGCTGTAATGGAAAAACACTGGGAGATAATATAAAAGGAAAAGTGGTAACTGATCATGAGATCATACGCAGTGTGGCTGATCCATACAGCCAAAAAGGTGGAATTGCAGTATTAAAGGGGAATCTGGCTCCGGATGGCTGTGTCGTGAAACGTTCTGCTGTCGCAGAAACGATGATGAAACATACCGGATATGCCCGAGTATTTGACTGTGAAGAGGATGCATTAAATAAGATATACGAAGGACAGATTCATGCAGGGGACGTAGTAGTCATTCGATATGAAGGACCAAAAGGCGGCCCGGGGATGAGGGAAATGCTGAATCCTACTTCTGCAATTGTGGGAAGCGGGCTTGGTGAAAGTGTAGCTTTGATTACGGACGGAAGATTCTCAGGTGCGACGAGGGGAGCAGCGATCGGTCATGTCTCGCCTGAAGCAGCAGTCGGCGGCAATATTGCATTCATTCAGGAAGGCGACCGGATTGAGATTGATATTCCTGAGAATAGAATAAATATACTGATTTCAAACGAAGAACTTGAAAGCCGTAAACAAAACTGGAAACCAATGGAACCAAGAATAAAAAAGGGATATCTGGCCAGATATGCTAAAAATGTCTCTTCGGGCTGTACGGGAGCGGTTTTGCAGTAAGGCCTCTGATTTTTTTGATTATAGCAGTCTGTTGGGAAGTAGTTCTGTGACAAGCTCACATAAGGAACTCATTAAATATTCGGTATAAGATATAAGAAAACAGGTAAACGATACTCAGAAAAATTGCCGAAATAAATAATACCGTTAAAAGTATTGAGGAAATTTGTTCCACAGTCTTAATGATACCTGCCGCATTTGATCCAGGGAAAATATTAATAAAAGAGAAAAGTAAGACTATACTTTCAAGAAGTAAAAAACCGTTCATTGCATTCACAAAATCAGCTTTGCTGATTGTCATATGAAGTGCAATTGATACAATAAAATAAATTCCGATCCAGCAGGAGATATTCATTAAACTGGAATGAGAAAATATGGTCATTACAATGACTCGTCCATTATAGAGAAAGACATTTAACATTTTATTCATTTGTAAGTCATCAATACCAGGGAAAGAAACCATGGTACTAAGCAGAGAGGGATAAATAAGATTCATTATAAATACGATAAGAAATGCTCCAAATACCATGGGAGCAATACCTATAAAAAAGCATCCGGTCACCTGATAAATACTGTTTTTATTATATTTATGTTTTACATATCCAAGAATAGTATCTTGTCTGCTCTTTAAAGGTCTGAACAAACGAACTTCTGTTACTGTGTGTTTAAATATTAGGCACATCAGCAAATGGCTTAGTTCATGAACAGGAACCCCGATAATTCCAAAAAACAAGGTTCCAAAATGTCCGATACTTTCTCTAAGGTATCTATTATTCTGTTTTTTTATAAAAGAAAAAATGATTCCGAATATAAGCAAGGGAAACAAAAGCAATAGATTTATCAGAAAAAAATTCTTTAATAATAGAATCAGAGAAATTTTCATTGGAACCTCCAAACATTTTATGAAAATAATTATAACCCATAAAAAACGGAAGGTAAACTACAGGTAGAGCAAATTAAACAATGAGTCGATAGACTATATTGGTAAGGGAGTGCTACTATATAATTACCAAAAAAGCGGAGGAATTAGATTATGAAAAAACAGACACTTGGAATGATGATTATATCATGTAGAAAAGAAAAGGGAATGACACAAGCAGAATTGGCAGAGAAAATGGGAGTTACCGATAAGGCAGTATCAAAATGGGAAAGAGATCTATCTTGCCCTGATATCAATTCATTGCCAAAACTAGCGGAGATATTTGAAATATCCGTTGATGACCTTATGCAAATTAAGAAGACGGGACAAATTGGTGATGAAAAAGAGATTGGCAGCATTATAGCACTTGTATGTAAAGCAATTACTATAGGGATGGGAGTTGCTGTTATTGTTCTTTCCATATTAGAAGCAATAGATATGTATTCGGGATTTATTATGCTGGGAATAGGCTTAACTTGTATTGGAATAACACTTTTTGATAATCAGGAAAAAAACAGTGTATAGAGAGTGAAAAATATGCTCCTCCTATTATAGGGGGAGCATGACAGACTGTGCTATTTATTAATTTTCCAGTTCAACCGGTGCTTCTGTAAATGAATAGAGAATTGCTTTCATATCCTTTAAATAAAAGACTTCAAAAATACCGTCATCAATGCTGTACATCTCCTTTACTGCCGGATTTGCCTCTAGTAATGCTTTTTTTGCATCGATATCGGGATCTACGACTGCCTTGCCGGTAATTCTGATCCACTGCATGTTGCTCATGCCGGAAATAGCGACATTAGGATTTTTGCACAATTGTTGGAACATTTCCTTTTTGTTATTCGTTGCAAAATATACCTTGCCATTATACGCAACAGTTGCTCCAATCGGTCTGACCCTTGCTTCATTTTCTTCTACTGTCGCGAGATAGTATGTCTTTGCTTCATTTAAAAAATCAACTACTTTACTCATGCTTTTCCTCCATTCAATTAATAGAATTAGTAAAAAAAATTTTATTTTTTAACTGATTATGATATTATTATAAATACTAGTTAATATTATACAAGTACTGAAAAAGAACTAACTAAGTAAGGAGAATATAACTAATGGATAATAACATCGATAATTGCCCTGTAATCTATGCGCTCAGCATACTTAACGGTAAATGGAAGCTGCCTGTTATATGGCTGCTTAACCTGCATGGCGCGATACGTTTTAATGAATTACAACGCAAATTAAAAGGAATATCGAACTTAATGCTAAGTAAGAGTCTGCAGGAGCTTGAAGATATGAAAATAGTAAACAGACATCAATATAATGAGATTCCTCCCCGCGTAGAATATTCACTTACTGAATTAGGAAAATCCATTTGTCCGGCTCTCGAATTACTGGGAGAATGGGGTGAAATTGCCAGAAAAGAACATAGTAAGGTCAATGCGGATTAAATGTCCTGTTTGCAATCAGCCGGCACGAGGACTTTTAAACCCAATACATATGGGTACAAAGGAAACGCATTAAGCAGTGAAGAATTTACAGACTTTATTAGTAAAAATGAAATATGTGATTTCTACATAGCAGGAGCAGATGCTGTATAATTTGGTACAGAGAGGGAGATGATATTCAAGGTAAAAATCAATTTCAAATAATTAGAGAATGTATTTGCGATTGTAAGTGCATTCTCTTTTTTGTAGAAAGGAGGTGGTCTTGTGGACAATCAAAAAAATATACCCAATAGGTTAATCAAAGAAAAGTCACCTTATCTGCTGCAACATGCGTACAATCCTGTTCAGTGGTATCCGTGGAGTGAAGAAGCCTTTGAGAAAGCAAAGCTTGAAGATAAGCCTGTTTTCTTATCTATTGGGTATAGCTGACCTGTCTGCAATGACGTACCTGTCACTGGTGCCATGTTATGGCGCATGAAAGCTTTGAAGATACTGTAGTCGCCGATATCCTGAATGAGAATTTTATTTCAATAAAGGTCGATAAAGAAGAAAGACCGGATATTGACAGCATATATATGAATATTTGTGTGACACTTACAGGCAGTGGGGGATGGCCGACAACGATATTTATGACACCGGATCAAAAACCCTTTTTCGCAGGCACATATTTCCCAAAAAAATCACGCGGCGGTATGATCGGATTCATTGATTTGCTTATATATATAAACAAGAAATGGATAGAACGCAAAGAAGAACTGATACAGTCCAGCAATGAGATTCTGGAGTCCATAAAGGATGACGAGGATATAAGGCCCGGAACTTCAGAGGAGTTGATTAAAAATGCAATCCATATGTTTCATAATACGTTCGATAAAGATAACGGTGGGTTCGGCGGTGCGCCCAAGTTTCCAACGCCGCACAATCTTATGTTCCTTATGGATTACTATAAGTTGAAAAATGATAAAGATATACTGGAAATGGCAGAGAAAACCCTGATACAAATGTATAAGGGAGGTATTTTCGATCATATTGGATTTGGCTTTTCAAGGTATTCTACAGATGCTCATTTTTTAGTGCCCCATTTTGAAAAAATGCTTTATGATAA
>JAEWWQ010000176.1 GCA_023458855.1 Bacillota bacterium | reverse complement strand
GAGGCATACATTCATGCACTCCAAGCGCCGCATACATCGCACCTACCGGCTGACAGGTTTTTGCCGGATTGACTCTGAGTGCGGTTCTTTCATAATTCTCTTTTTTTGTATAATCTAACATGATTCCTCACCTCCCATTGTACCAACCAAGATTGGAGCTGTTTTCCAAGGTGCCTTTACATAGCTCCATGCCGGAGTATAAATACCCATTGTAATATCTCTTGCGAAATTAACTGCTCCCTTAAAGCCTGCATATGGTCCGCTGTAATCATAGGAATGTAACTGTCTGGATAAAATCCCGGCTTTTTGTGCCACAAACTTATCCTTGATACCGGAGAAAAAGATGTCTGGTTTTAGTAATTTTAAAAATTCTTCCGTTTCAAAATGATTCAGATCATCCACCATGTATGTTCCATCCTCCATCTCTTTTGCCATACCACCGTAATAATCTAAGAGTTTTTCGTCTTTTAGCCTATTCAGAGTTTCTTCTGATACATATACGTGATACTTCTCCGGGTCTGGTTCTACGGTAATGCTCTCAATGTTTTTACTGTCTGCATCTTCTTTTACGAACGGAAGAATTTCTCTTCCTTCATATTCATCCCTATGAGCGAATTCATAACCTGCCAGAATGGTACTTACGCCAAAATCTTTTAACAGTGTCTGATAATGATGCGCCCTGGATCCTCCTACGTAAAGGGCCGCTGTTTTACCCTTTAGTTTGGCCTTGTAATATTCGATATCATCAGAAATTGTTTCTAATTCATCAGAAATGACTTCCTCCGTTTTGGCTGTTAATTCAGGGTCATCGAAATATCTGGCTATATTTCTTAAAGATTCAATCGTTCCCTGTACTCCGATAAAATTGACCTTCATCCATGGAACACCGTATTTCGTCTGAATCATATCCGCTATATAGTTTATGGAACGGTGGCACTGTACCAGACTTAGGTTCGCCTGATGCGCATTTTTTAAGTCGTCGATGCTGCTATCTCCTGTGAAGGTAGATACCACTTCATAGCCAATCCGTTTTAAGATACGCTCTGTCTCCCATCCGTCACCGCCAATGTTATATTCACCAAGTATATTTATGGAAAATTTATTCTTGATTTCGCGGTCACCTTCCCCAATTACAAATCTTACTAATTGATTATTTGCAATATGATGTCCTGCCGACTGACTCACGCCCTTATAGCCTTCGCAGCTGAAAGCAATACATTTAATGGAATATTTATCTTCTGCCCATTTTGCAACTGCATGTATATCATCACCGATCAGACCTACCGGACATGTGGAGCAGATTAAAATAGTAGATGGGTGAAATAAATCCATTGCTTCGTCAATTGCCTTTTTTAATTTTTTTTCCCCACCAAATACGACGTCGGACTCCTGCATATCTGTTGAGAGACAATATTGCAGATAATGATCGACCCCCTCTTCTTTTTTGGCTTTATGGCGCCTGGTCCCCCAGGCATAGAAGGAGCAGCCGATTGGTCCGTGTACAATCTGCAGGGCATCCTTGATTGGTCCAAGAACAACACCCTTACAGCCTGCATAGCAGCAGCCTCTTTGCGTCATAATACCAGGAATGGTACGGACATTTGCTGCGATTTGATTGTTGTTGTCATTACTATTTACCTGCACAATGTGATCTTTACGGTTTTTATATACTCTTGCGCTATACTGATCCAGCACTTTTTCTGCAACGCTCATGTTCTCACCTCCTGTTTTAGTATGCTTCTATGGTTGCTTCCCCGTTTCGAACCTTATAATTTTCAAGGATCGGTGACACAAATATTTTTCCGTCTCCCGGATTCCCGGTAGCATTGACTTCTATGATTGTATTGACTACCTTTTCTACCTCTGCGTCGTCTACGATCATTGTAAATACTCTTTTGGATATCAGTCTGTTTGCTTCTGAGATATATTCTCCCATTGGATTTGCCGGAATCTCTCCTGCATCTACAAAGGAATGCAACAAACTCATATCAATTAATTTTTTTCCTCGTCCTAATACTTTTCTACAGGTAAAAGCCGGAACTCCTGCTTCTGCCAAAGCTTCTTTGGTCGAATTGACTTTATTTTGTCTGACGATTGCCATTACTTCCTTCATAATCAGCCCCCCTATAGTCCTTTTTTCTTCGTACTGATTGTATATGCCTCTTCTACCGGACTGACAAAGATTCTGCCATCACCGAAATGACCGCTTTCTCCCGTTCTTGCATATTTCATAATGATTTTGACTACGTCATCTTTATCTGCATCTTCTACCACCATAAGAAGCATTTCTTTTGGAATTTCGTCATAAAAAACTTCACCGACCTTTACTCCCTTTTGTTTACCACGTCCATAAACGTCCATTTTGGTGACTGCCGGATAACCTGCTGATAACAGCTCTGATAAAACGATTCCTACCTTTTCAGGTCTGATGATTGCTCTTACTAATAACATAGTTACACCTCCAATTGTTTTTGGTATTTAAATGTCCATGATTCCGTGTTCCATTAATAATTCTTCCAGCCTTTCCTGCTTCATAGGCTTTGGAATAACAAACATATCATTTCCATCAATCTTATTTGCCAGTGCTCTGTATTCATC
>JAEWWQ010000175.1 GCA_023458855.1 Bacillota bacterium | reverse complement strand
GCTTTAGAATCTTAATCGCATTTTCGCTAAAAGCTGCTTCTTCGGTTGCCTGTTTTAAATACCCCGGGTAAGCAAGTGCCAGCTTTTCTGTCTCATTCAGAACTGTCTTATAGTATTTTGCATTCTTACCTTTCCACGCTGTCTCCTTTAGCATCCGGTTCACTGCTGCTCCTTCTCTGGAGATGAGCCGTACAAAGTGATAGCTTTCCGCTTCCGTTAAGGTCTTTTGAAATGTCTCTTCCCATTTGGAATCTCCCATCCGGTACTGGGTAATAGCCAGCAAAAGCCCCGCCTCCATGCTTATATAAGTACGATGCATAATTTCCGCATAATACTGAATACGTTGCAGCAGGCTAATGGCTTTTTCATTTTTTCCCATTAACAGGTAAATACGCACCTTAGTCAGATAGCGAAAACGCTCCATTGTAGAAAATTCGATTTCTTCCTGCGGTACCGTCTCCATCCATTCCATTGCCTCAGCTGTCTTTCCCTGATAGAGACCAATCCGTATCTGAAGGGCAGTAAGATTGGATAGCAGTTTTGTCGCTCCTTCCTTTTCTGCCTTCTTCTGAAAATTAAACAATATTTCCCTTGCATCCTCTGCATGGTCATTTATGATATGAAGCCAGGCAAGTATCCCGGCTGCCACAAAACACTGTTCGATTTTTCCCCCTGCCTGCGCCTGCATCATGCCTTTGTTCGTCAGATTGGCAATTTCATAACTGTCTTCCCCTTTTTCCAGAAAGCTTTCCGCAAGTGCAAGGTTTACCAATCCTTTTCCATATTTCCCAAGGATAAATTCTACAATCTTCCCAATGCTCTTTGCCAGTTCCTTATCCTTCCTGCTCCATTCACAGAAATCCTTTCCCCCGTTCATCTGGGAAGGAAGATTACTGGTAACGGAGAATTCAGGCAGACTGATATTACGGTTCATTAACAAAGTCCCTGTATTTTTCATTATATCGATCAGTGCACTGCTTCCACGGTGTGGCAATGCAATGTCCAGATAGATGAGCTGACCCTTGGCTGCTTTTTTGGCACTTCCTCTTAAAGTTCCTTCCAACTGTTTTAATTCCTCATACCAACGTTCACTTTCTTCTATATCTAAGAGCATGGACTGGAGCATGCTCATGCCTGCCATCAGTTCTACACTTTCCCGGATTCTTTCTTCTGGCAGCGTAAGGTAATATTCCCGGAGTTCATAATAATGACCGCTTGCCGGATTCTTTCTTGCATTGGATATTAAGAGTCCTGCTATTCTCTCCGTGTCGCGGCATGCCTCATACATCCTCAGTGCATTGGGGGTATCACCCTCCAGTTCATAGTAAAGACCTGCATTATAATAAAGCCGTTCCCATTTTTCTTTCTGATAGGTTCGAAGAAGTCTCCGCCTCATGGAATGTCGCATTGCAAGCTTGATTTCATAGATTCTCTTACCACCAACAGCTTCTTTAAATATCATAAAGTTGCCTAACTGTTCCGCTATGCCGATCATTCTCTCTACATCACTTCTGCCTGTAATCATCTCTGCCAGATGCTTATCAAATTCCTCTACAATACACACCTGCATGAGGAATTCCTGAATCTCTACCTCCCACTGATCATAGACATGACTGTCAAGATAGTTCCAAAAATCATCTCGCATACGTTCGATGTAGTTTGCATCAAAAGGCCTGCCTGCAGAAAGTTCCATAGCAAGAAGTCTTATTACAACTCCTATTCCCTTTGTTAGCCCCGTAACTTTTCTAAAGTCCTCTTCTGTAAGTGTCAGTCCCCATAAATTGAGATATTGCATCATCTCAGTTTCGGAGAGCACGAAATCTTCTTCCTCTATCACCGTAAATACTTTCTGATAATAAACAGGTGTCAGCCATGAAGGCATTCTGCTTCTTCCTGATAAGATCAGCCAGACATCCTGCCGTCTTGCCAATATTTCAATTCTTCTGATCAATGTTTCTCTCAATTCATCTGTCCTTAACTGATGCAGATCATCAATGACTACAATGATCTGCTTTTCACTAAACGGAAAATCCAGTTCTTCTTCGCTCAGCTGCTCTGCCGAAAAATAGTAATATTTTCTTTTCCCCATATAGTCACGGATAAAGAATGTTTTTCCACATCCAGATATTCCATAGAGATATACCGTCTGCACCATAGTCTGGGCTGCCTTCATCTTCTTATTTGCTATTTTGGGACGTATGTAGAACTTCTCATCAGCCTGTAATTCCGGCTCTAAAAAAAACTTTTCATTTTTTTCTTCCATTTTAGCTCCATCAGTTTCTGATTCCATAAAAATAGAGACCTTTTAATACCTGTGTACTTGTACCTGTATGAAAAAGTTTACCACACACATTTTAAAAAAGCCACTCCGCAAAATAGTAGTTTGGAGGGCTTTTTATTATTTTTTATTAAATTTACCGTCAGAACAATGGCGTCAGAACAATGATGGCTTATCCCACAAATTCAATTTTACTCCGATTCCATTTTTTATCGCATAATCATAAATTTCTTTTCCCCATGCTACATCTTCTACTGGCATACCACCTACAGAGTAAAGAATAATCTGATCATCGCTCTCGCGTGCCGGAATTTTTCCATTTAAAATCGCTCCAAGATCATGGATTTTTGCTTTATCCAGTCTTTCTTCATGTGCAAGATCCATAAATTTAGACCCGAGTATGTAAACAATATCATAGGTAGGATACGGATATTCCTCTGCCCAGGCTTCATACAATTTGATATTATCCACTACTAATTTTGCTTTTCCGCTCAAAAGAAAATCATCATCAAAATCTGCTGCACCTGGCAAACAGAATAATGCGCCTGGTTTGATCCATTCTGTTTCCACGTGTGGATATGAACTTACACCAACTCCCATAGATGTAGATGTTGCAAAGCTAATAATATCACACTCTCTCACACATTCTTCCAGGGTTTCGCATACAATAATCTTTGTGAACTGTGGGCATTTTTCTTTTACAAAATCAATACAACGATCAATAGATGCCTGTCCACGTCCTTTAATTTTTAATGTATCAAGCGTTGGCCGAAGTGCTGCAAAAGTTTGTATTGCAGTACAGTTAATAACACCAGGTCCAACAATTCCGAGTACTTTTGCATTTTTTACAGCAAGATGTTTAACACCAACTCCCGGAACTCCTGCAGTACGGTAAGAACTTAATAAGTTTGCTGACATCAGGGCAAGTGGTGCCCCTGTATCCTTATCATTTAGCATTGCCATTAAAATAGAACGCGGAAGTCCTTTTTCTCTGTTTGCAATATTAGATCCATACCATTTCATACCAGCAACATCAAATTTGCCGCCTACATATGCAGGCATTGCCATAAATCTTCTGTCAGGCGTATTATTGGGCATATTTGGAAATTCTGGTTCATCCGGAAATGTAATCATACATCCATGAGAATTTCCATTATCACCGCCCATGCGATAGTCGCCTTTGTCCAACAGTTTCAGCATTTCTTCCATGCAGTCAGTACATCCAACAACATCATCCACCTTTGCTTTTAACATATCCTCTTCGCTCAAATAAATAAAATCCACTTTTGTATTACTCATAATTCCATCCTCCTTATACTGTTTTTATCATCGTTCATTTTTTAATTATTCCTGCTCTTTACGAGTCATATGATACAGTTCATTTTCCATTGCCATAACTTCTTTTACTGCAAATGGTCTGAATAATTTTACTTTCATTACTTTCTTAATCCAAATAACAGAATATACTGCAAGAATCGTAAATATTGTAATTGTTGTTTTATAAATATTGTTTCTTACCGATGGATCAAATGCAATATTATATATCATCCAGATAAGTCCGATAATGCCGATAATTGGTATTACTGGTCCAAATGGCACTTTAAATGTACGCGGTACTTTCGGCATACGTTTTCTTAAAATTAATACATCTATATGTGCAATTACATAAGTAATCATCCAGAACAGACAGCCCGTTAAAATTAAAAAGGATAGCTCATCTGTTGTAGAAAGTCCCGTCGCTATGATTAGCATAATGCTTCCTCCAATACTTAAAATACCTACATAAGGAGCTCCTTTTTTATTTATTTTCATAAATACGGAAGGCAGCAGTTTAATCTTTGCCATACCCACACAGATATATGCTAATGAAGAAATAATAGTATTGATACTACTTGTAACCGCCAGAATAGATACAATTGCCATCCAGATAGTTCCAGGTTTGCCCAGTAACAATGTTCCATATAATACATGCGGCGTTGCGCTGGCTCCCAGTTCACCCCAGTCCGTATAGTTTTTAAATCCAAATACCAGAAAAGTCTGCATTATCATTACAATGAGCAGGCTCAAAATCATGCCCAGCGGTACATTTCTTCTTGCATTTCTTACCTGGTTAGAAATAGGAACGATAAATTCGCAGCCAATAAATAAGAAAAACGTCAACCCACACAACAAGGTAATATCACTGAAATCAGATGAAAGTACGGCCGGTTGTGAAATCGTTTTGCCAATTCCCAGCTTAAATGTTCCAAGTAATCCCAAAATGACGAGCGAGATGATCAGACCATATGCAACAAAGTTCTGAATCTTAGCAAACATATCCACACCATTCAGATTAACAATAATCAAAATAACCAAAAGCGCAATGCAGTAAGCTGTTCCTGAAATATTCAACTGTGGTAATACACTATTTAATGTATTTCCAAACATCGCACATTCTGCACTACCGACAATCGTATTACAAACCAGATAACCGCCCACCATTGCAATCAGTGTTACAAAAGGTCCCATACCCGCCAGTGTATACTGTGCAAGGCCCCCTGTTAAATTTGGCATAATAGCATTTAATTCAGCTATTGATAGTGCCGTCAAAATATTTAATATACAGGCAATTGCCATTGAGATAATAATGGTAGTTCCGATTGCCGAAGATCCCTGCCCCAAAGATAACAGACAGCTTGTTGCAACAATGAGTCCTACTCCCGTTGCAATAACACTTGAAAGACCTAATTTTTTCTTTTCCAAATAATCACCTGTTCTTTCTATAAGCTTGTTTTTACAAGTTTCCTTCTAACAATGCTTCTACCCCTTCTTCTCCTGTTCGTACACGTACTACATTGCTCACTGGAAAAATAAATATTTTGCCATCTCCTATATGCCCTGTATATAATTCTTTCTTTAAAAATTCTAAAAAATGATCTACATCTTTTGTTGGCAGAACAACCATAACACACTGTTTTTCCAACAAACTTGGGATTGTTTTCTTATCCACTTCATATTCCTGTGTACCCAGCTGTACACCACATCCCATCACCTGTGTTACTGTCATTCCAGTAATACCGAACCTGCCAAATGCCTCCTGAAGTGCTGAAACTTTTGCCATACTTGTTATAATTTCTACTTTTGACAATTCCATAACTTATCCTCCTTTATTTTTTTCATATAATAAAACGCCGAAAATCATTTCTAATTTTCGACGTCTTTGTCCATTTGTTTTTCAATATTATATTTTTGCTGTAAATCTGTCATAACGAAATTCTGTCATATCAACACTTGTGGTTCCATCACTGATCAGTTCTGCCAAATTGTACGCAGCTCCTGGTGCAATACCAAATCCATGTCCTGAAAATGCACAGGCAACATATAATCCTGGAACTTCCTCAATTGCACTCATGACTGGAATTTTATCAGCACACTGGTCAATATATCCTGACCATGCCCTGACAATCTTCGCATCGGACAGTGCCGGGAAATATCCCATGATTCCCCTGCAGGTACAAGATGCACCCATGCTGGATGAAATAAGATTGCCATATTCTTTACCATATGGCTCTAACCCTGTCGAACCGCCAAAAACAAATGAACCGTGTTTTGACTGATGTCCATAAAAGTCTGCTTCTGCTGTACCAAGCATCTGTTCAAACATATACGGCTCCGATTCTGTTACCAGACATTCCATCTTTAAGGCCTGCATTGGAACATCAATCCCTACATCTGCCAGAATCGCTCTGCTGTCATATCCTGCTGCAACTAAAACTTTATCAGCTTCATAAGTATTGTTCGGAGTTATTACTTTTCTTATGTTACCCTTGTATTTTTTTAATCCGATAACCTTTTCTCCTGTAATAAAACGAACCCCTGATTCACGTGCTTTTTTATAATATCCAAGGGTTGCTGTCAATGGATTTGCGTGTCCATCTGTGGGGCACCAACTCGCACCAATGACTTCTTTTGATAAATACGGATTAATCTGCCTGACTTCATTTCCATCGATCATTTTTACATCCAGACCACAGGCGACTGCGTTGTTTGTCAGAGTTTGTAAAATCTTTAAATGCTGATCTGTTTTTCCCAGTCTTAAATTTCCTTTTTGTACATATTCTACATCAACACCAAGTTCTTCCGATAAGGTAGGCCACAAATTCTGAATTCCCCACATAGCTATTGGCAATTCTCTTGGATCTCTTCCCGACTGGCGGACACCACCGCCATTTCTTGAAGAGCCACCATGTCCAATGTCATTGGTTCCTTCTAAGACAATTACTGAAATTGCCTTTTTGGCCAGATAATACGCCGTGGCACATCCGATAATTCCACTGCCAATAATAATCACTTCTGCTGTATTTTTCATGGATAGCACCTCCCCTCTTCATTACCCAGCACTTTCATGGTTGTCGGTCTCATCGGTGCTCTGCACGTTGCCGGTGCTAATTCACTTTGCAGAATGCCAAGTTCTTCTGCAACAATTCTCATCACTAATTTTCCACAAGTCTGCCCCTGGCACAAGCCCATTCCGCTTCTTAAATATCTTCTCATTTCTGTAATGGTAAACATGCCGTCATGGACTGCTCTTCTGATTTCACCTTTTGTAATCTCCTCGCAACGGCAGATCAGCATATCATCATCTTCTTTTGGAATAAAATCTCCAATATCTCTGGACCTATCATTTACACAGTTCATTTTTTCCACCTTCCTTCTGGTATCCCTGAAAAAACCTTGCGGTCATTGCCATATCAACAGGTACTTTTATGGTAAGTAAATTTGTATGGTCAAAGGCTGGAATACTTCGAACATTTATAACTTCTGCTTCACAACATTTTTTTCCGCTTCTTGTTAATGCATAACCTTTACTTCCTTTTTCCGGAAGCGGCAGAAATTCATATGGTAAGGTTATTGTTGCATAGTTTTCCTTTTGATTTTCTTCTACCAGGAAAATGGCCTGCCCAGAACAAGAAGCCACACATAAACCACATCCACTACATTCCATATTCTCATTTACAGATGGTAAGGCCGTAATTTTTTCCCCAATTTTAATGCATTTTTTCGGACATGCATCCTGACATGGGTTACAAGGGATATTTTGTGTACATTCCATTACTGGATGAATACCTGTTTTCCGTGTCACACCTGGAAAACGGTCCGTTTCATCATCTGCAATATATCCCCTTTTCAAAAGGCTTTCTGATACTAAGATTCCTTCTTCCGTTTTTTCCATTTTTTTGCCCCTGTTTTCCGGGGCAAACATTCCCTGCCTTAGGTCCTCTAAATCTTTTTTCTTCTTTATTAATAATTTTTCTTTTTCTTCTTCATCACAATAACCAAGATAGGCTGCTACGCAAATACCTGCCATACTGCCCTCGATCATTGCCGAACTTGCTTCCTCAATGCCAGACACATCACCTGCTGCAAATACTCCACTAACAGAAGTACCACCATATTTATTTATTATAGGTACTTCGCCACCTCTCGCTGGGTTATTTTCCATTTCACATCCTGCCATTTTTAAAAGCTGCGACATTGGAGAAAGTCCCACCGCCAGACAAATAGTATCTACATCAAATTGCTTTTCAGTTCCTGGAACGGGTGTAAAAGTAGAATCTACTTCGCTGATCACAACACCTGTCACATGATCATCACCCTCTGCTTTTGTTATCGTATGGGAGAGATAATAGGGAACTCCACATCTGGCCACTTTTGCTGCATGCACCCCGTAACCACCAATCTTAGGTGCTGCATCAACTATTGCAACAACTTCACACCCTGCCTGTAATAACTGAAAGCTGACCACAAGTCCAACATTACCACTTCCCAGCATCAACACTTTTTTTCCTGGTTTGATGCTATGAAGATTCATCATTGTCTGCGCTGCTCCGGCACCAATAACGCCAGGCAATGTCCATCCTTCAAACGTTATCATATTTTCAGCAGCTCCTGTTGCTATTACAATGGCATCACCTTTATAATGTTCTATTTCATCCCCGCACTGTACAGTAATCTCTTTATTCTCATATATACCTACTACGGTCGCATTTAACTTTACATTAATACCAAACTTATTGGCCTCTTCAAGAAGTTCTGTTCCGATCTGATAGCCCCTGATTTTTGCTTTATGTTCTTTGGAACCAAAAAATTTATGTATCTGTTTAAATAACTGTCCTCCGGGTTTTTCATTTTCATCAAATACAATAACAGACAGTTTTCTTTTTGCCGCTTCAATTGCTGCAGATAAACCAGCCGGTCCTGCACCAACAACAATTACGTCATATCTTTTCATGCTCATTTGGCCTCCTTTGCTGTAAGTCCGTACTGCGTCTGAACTTTCATTCCCTCAGCCAGTGGTGTAATACAGGTTCTTATATTTGGTTTTCCGTCTACTACCATAACACAATCTGTACATCTCCCAATTGCACAAAAGATTCCTCTTGGTTTATGTTCTTTCTGTGTATGGCGATGAACCATAACCCCTGCTGCTTTTAATGCAATTGCGATTGGTTCTCCTTCGTAGCCTTCTATCACTTTTCCATCAAATGTAAATTTTACGACATTTCCTTTTACTGGTTCTCCCAAAATTGGATGTTTTTCTATTCTTTCCATTGTATCCACCACACATTCTATTTTATTTGTATTATAAATTCGTAATAGCAGTCAGCTCTATTTCACAAAGTTGTGAGGGACGATTTAACTCCGATATTCCTACAGCCGTAAACAGCGGACGAATATCATAAAATAATTCACTAAAGGCTTTTCCAACTGCTCCTGCATCCGCCATATGCGTTAAATAAGCAGTAATTTTAACAACATCATTGACATCAGCTTCTGCTCTTTTTAACAGCACGATCATTTTATCAAAAATGTACTTTGCCTGTTCGTAAGCATCTCCCTCGCCATATACACTACCATCCTCTTGTACTGATGTAGTTCCTCCAATCATGACTACATTTCCTGCTTTGATCATTCTGGAGTACCCAACCTTCTCTTCCAAAGGTGCTCCCGATGAAAATTTCATTCTGCCCATCTTATTTTCCTTCCCACTCTATTCTTAGAATAATAAAAAAAGACATCTATATTGATATAGACATCTTCGTCATGCTTCATACTGTATTTGTTGGAGCTAATTATATTTTACATTTCTATTTCTGTAAATCAGAAATACAATTGTTGACATCAACTATTTGGTTGATTATAATGACAAAAAAGTTTGTAAGGGGTTTTCTATATGAATCAAAGACAACTGGAATATTTTTTAGAAGTTCTGAAATATAAAAGCATTAAAAAAGCAGCCGAACAACTGCTTATTTCACCTCAGGGAATGAGTAAGACTATCTTAGGT
>JAEWWQ010000174.1 GCA_023458855.1 Bacillota bacterium | reverse complement strand
GTCCTATATCTGTCTGGCAGTCAGTATTCTGATCATGGGATTTCTGTTAGATATCATAAGGGATGGAAAAAAATGTAAAGATGTTTTTCTGGACGGATGCAAAGCGGCGGCAGCACTGATCGTTACGCTGTTATCGTATCTGGCAATATCCCGATGGTTCAATCACGATATCACAACAGACAGAGGTCTGGATACGATGGGGCAGGTAGACCTATTGGAATTACCGCGTCTTATGCTGCGTACTTACAAAAGGATATCGGAATATTTTCTGTGGAAGCCTTATAGCTTTACCACACCTTTTACCCAACTGGTGAATATTACGATCTGCATTATGATCGTGCTTACCTTTCTATGGATCATGATTGGCAGTAAGAGATATAAGGATAAGGCGGAAGCGGTACTGGCGTCAGTATTACTGCTGCTTCTTCCGATGGCAATTGCATCGATCTATATTCTGGCACCGGAGACACAGGATGCCACTCTGATGATGCTGCATCCGTACTTTTTTGTCTATGTGATTCTGATTGCCTTCGCCGAGACACTGGGGCTGCAGGTAAGACAGCAGGAGGGCAGAGCGATTCTGCATGGCTGGAAGAAGCGGGTACCGGGATATCTCGTAGGGATATCGGTGCTGCTGATCGTGCTGATCGGATACAGGAATTATCTGGTGACCAATGAAGCCTACTTCAGAACAGAGATTGCATTCGACAGGGCATATGCGTATTACAACCGTATTATGATGAATGTGGAAGCGCAGCCAGGCTATCAATATGGGGATGCCGTTGCGATCATCGGAGAGTTCTATCCGGATCCGAATCCGCTGTCATCTTACGATATAGATGATGACCGGTTTACCGAATTTTCAGGAATCGCCTTGGAGAATGGGTTGCTGACGACCGGTTCAAGAAGGAACTTTTTGCGGACTTATCTTGGAATCAATTTACCGGTGGTGACAGATGAAGAGATAACTGCAATAAAAGAGACAAAGGAATATCAGGCAATGCCGATCTATCCGGATAAGGCTTCCATTCAGAATATTAACCGGATATGGGTCGTAAAGGTGCATGAATAGAAGAATCAAATAATAAATACAAAGCGGAAATGGAGACAAAAAAATGAGCGTTAGAGACATGATTAAAAAATCAGTATTGGAATCAGACATGTATAATCAGGCAATATCGACCAGCACCATTCTTACTATTATGGTAGATCTTGCAGTGGCATTGATAATGGGACTTCTTATCTATTATATCTATAAGAAGTTCTATCAGGGAGTTGTCTACAGCAGGTCATTTGCCATGACATTGGTCGGTATGTGTGTATTGACCTGTATGGTAACCCTTGCAATCAGTACGAATGTTGTTATTTCCTTAGGTATGGTCGGTGCACTGTCTATTGTAAGATACCGGACAGCGGTAAAGGAACCATCTGATCTTCTCTATTTGTTCTGGGCGATCACCACTGGTATCACAGTTGGAGCAAGCATGTATATCTTAGCAATCTGTGCTGCAATTATCATGATTTGCCTGATCGCCTTATTCAATGCGAGAGTGATGAATATGAAATCCTATGTGATGATCGTACATACAACCGGAGAATGTGAGAAAGAGATTAAAAAGAGTCTTAAGAACATACGCTATTCTCTGAAATCCAAGGTGTTAAGAAATGAGGAAACAGAGGTAACACTGCAATTATCCTGCAAAGAAGGAGACATGGGCTTTTTGGAGGAAGTGCGTGCGTGTGATAAAGTGAAGGATGTGACACTGGTACAGTATACAGGAGAATACCACGGTTAAGCGGAAAATACTGGTAGAAGTACTGATCACTTTTAGTATACTGGTATTATTTCTGGGAGCTCTTGCTCTTGTGTTTGGGAAAAAAGCATATGTGGACCATGTAAACGGTGAGTTATGTCTGTTGGATTTTTCAAAGGAAAGCGGATTCTACACAGAAGCCTTTTCTTTAGAGGTAAAGCCATACAAAGAAGGTGATATATATTATACCCTGGATGGTTCGGAACCTGACAGGGATAGCAATAAGAATACACTTCAGTATACAAAGCCGATTGATATGCCGGTGGGAGATTCGGAACGGGTATGGAATCTAAGATTCCGGGAATATTTTTCCAATGGTTCACAAAGTGAGACCTATACGGTCACTTATATTATGGGTGCCAAAGTCGATACACGATATAGCACTCTGGTGATGAATATCGTAACGGATAATGACAACCTGTATGGGTATGAAAATGGTATTTTTACAGAGGGAAAACTGCGGGATGAGTATCTGAAGGCACACCCTGCTGAAGAAGAGAGCGGAGATATGCCTGCTAATTATAATGTACGGGGGAAGGAAAGTGAACGTCCCGTACATGTAGATATCTTTGAATCCGATGGTACGAATGTGATATCACAGGAGGCGGGTATCAGAACGTCAGGAGGAGTTACCAGAGAAGCGGATCAGAAATCCTTCAAATTGTATGCCAGAGAGGAATATGATTCTATCAGTTATTTTCCGTATGCTTTTTTTCAGGATGCCCGTTCGGAAGCAGATGGAACAGTAAATGCAGAGTATGAATGCCTGAAGGTAAGAAATACCGGGAATGACCGTTTATCTGCTTTCATCAGGGATGAACTTGGAATGCGCCTGGCAAAGCTGGCAGGATTACAGGATGTACAATCAGTAACTCCGGCAACGGTCTATATCAACGGTTTATATGCAGGATTGTATTGGATGCATGAGAATTATGATGATTCTTATTTCAAGCAGAAGTATGGTACCTATGATGGCGAGATGGTAGTAATCGGAAATGCGGAAATGGGAATGGCCACAGATACAGAAAATATTGATGAGAATGAATATGCCGAAGAGTATAATAAGCTATATGCGAAATACAGTCAGATGGATCTGACAGATGAGGATATCTATGAAGACTTATGCAGTCAGATTGATATTGATAATTATATACGGTACTTTGCAGTAGAGTGCTATATGGGTAATTTAGACTGGCCGGATAATAATGAACGTGTGTACAGATATGTATCCGGAAAGGAAGAAGGATATCAGGATAATACCGTATTCGATGGCAGATATCGGTACTTGATCTATGATGTAGACAGTTCCATGGGATTTGATACCGATATGGAAGACATGGGTGAATATAATGTATATGAAAAGATGTCAAATGTAATTGCAAATGATGCTCCGTTAATGAAGGCATTATTACAACGCGATGATGTAAGAGGGGTATTTGTCTCGTATCTGTGTGACTTGATGAATGACTCTTTTTCTGATAGCAGCATTTCAGCTGTCTTAACTGAGCTGAAAAAGGAACGTGCGCAGGAAATGCAGCATTTTATAGCAATCAGCAATGCAGAGGATTCTTATACCAATATTGATGAAGTTTATATGGAAGAACAATTGCAGGTCATAGAAAAGTGGGCAGAGAAGACGCCGGCAGATATGCAGGAGGGAATAGAGTCTGAATGGAATGTCGGAGATAAGTATACGCTGATGCTGAATATTCCTACGGGAAGTTATGCGCATATCAATACGGTGCAGGTGGAATCGCCGGGAATCAAGGCAGTATACTTTTCAGACCTTGATGTAACGATCACTGCGGACATCCCTGAGGGAAAAAAGATTGCATATTGGAGAATCAATGGAACAAAATATTACGGTTCATCGGTTTCTGTTAAGAAAGAAATGATAAAGAATGGAAACGTGTATGTTTCCATGTATGTAAGAGATGATAATAATGCAGGACTCACAATTACCAAGGTCAAGTCAGAAGGAGAGTCTGATTATTTTTATATATATAATCCTACATTACACCCGATTTTAACAAAGGACTATTATGTTAAGGATAAGGAAAGACCATCACATGTATATTACTTACCGGAGAAGGTAATGGAGCCGGGAGAAGAAGTAAGAATTAATTGTGCAAATTGTCTGGAAGAGCAAAAAGATATCTTACTGCAGGTTGGGTTCTCACTTAGTGAGGGAGAACAATTGATATTGGAAAATAAAGTGGATGGAAATAAAAGTCAGGTTGAAATCCCAGATTACGGAAATACAGAATGTATCTATAGTAAAGATGCTGTATCAGGAAAATGGTCTGAGAAGAAGTTAGAACTGCCACATGAAATAAGTTATCATAGAACGCTTGATCAAATGGCCGCTTTTGAGTGACGACAGAGAGAAAAGAGGTTTTCGCTATAAAAAAGAAAGACATATATATTGCCATCATAATTATCACCTGTCTGAATGCTGTCGTGCAGTTTCTGATAATATGTAAATTTGATTTGGATGGATTTGATTTTAGAAAAATTGCGTTGAAGATATCTGAGGAGAGCGGATTCTATACGCAGGATCTGGAAGTGACTGTCGGAGCCAACAAAAAGAATATCACGATTTATTACACGGAGGATGGTTCGAATCCGGACATTGAGAATAACGAAAATACTCTTGTTTATGAAAAGCCGATTTCACTGAAGACCAGCGATAATCAGGTAGCGGTAAAAGTATTGAAGTTCATAGGGTGCGATGAGAACGGAAAGACATCGGATGTGTACACGAATACTTATTTTCTGGGAGAATATGTTCAGAACCGCTTTGATACTCTGGTGATCAGCCTGTCAACCGATCCGGATAACTTATATGGTTATGAAAACGGCATTTTTGTGGAAGGCAGGCTGCGGGAGGAATATGTCGCAGAGCATCCGGATGAAGAACTGAAATACAGTGCACCTGCGAATTATAATCTGCGTGGAAAAGAAAGTGAAAGACCTGTACATATTGAAGTATTCGAATCAGATGGAACGCGTGTAATATCTCAGGATGGCGGAATCAGGACATCAGGGAATTTTACAAGAACTTCGGAGCAGAAGTCTTTTAAACTGTATGCGCGGAGCGAGTATGATGAACAGGACAAATTCTCCTATCCTTTTTTTACGGATGCGAATACGGAGAAGGATGGTACGATTCCGACAAGCTATGAATGTGTGAAGGTGAGAAATACGGGAAATGACCGGCTGGAAGCATTTATCAGGGATGAACTTGCAATGCGTCTCGGAGAAGATGCGGGGTTGCAGGATACACAGTATGTCCGCCCTGTAAGCGTATTTATTAACGGGACGTATAACGGTTGTTACTGGCTTCACAGCAATTATGATGACGAATATTTTAAGAGCAGATATGGTGACTATGACGGAGACATGGTCGTAATCGGCAGCGGTGAGATGGAGATGGAAACAGACACCGATAAAGACCTCATAAATCAATGTGCAGCAGAATATACGGAAATATATAATAAGTATAGTGCAATGGATCTGACACAGGATGCCAATTTTAATGAGCTGGAGAAATATATTGATATCGATAATTATCTGCGCTATTATGCGGTTGAGATTCTGATGGTGAATCAGGACTGGCCCTTTAACAACGAGAAGGCCTGCCGGTATGTAGATAATGAAGATAACTATGTGAAGGGAACAGTATTTGACGGCAGATACCGTTATCTGCTATATGATGTGGATACATCAATGGGACACGGCTATATTGCAGATACGATTGATGCGGATGAGAGCTTCGAGATACTGGAACATTGTCTGGATGAGGAACGGAATTATGCACCGCTGTTTGCTGCATTAATGAAGAGGGAAGAGTGCAGACAACAGTTCATTGTCGATATCTGTGACTTGATGAATGGTGCTCTGTCTTATGAAAATGTAAGCAAGACGCTGGACGGTATGCAGCAGGAACGTGAGAATGAGATGGTAGCATATATTGAGGAAAGCGAAGAAAATGATGCACTGACAGATATATCCGATTATTATATCCACATGCAGATGGATTGTATCAAGGCCTGGGCAAAGGTCACACCTGACAATATGCGTAGTAACCTGCAGGAATTATGGAATCTCGGAGAACAATATGAATTAAGTGTATTTTTGCCGCAGGCAACATTTGCAAAAGTGAATTCTGTAGATGTGGATGAAGAGGGATTCCATGGGGTTTACTTTACGGACAGCGAGGTCAGATTGTCGGCAGTAGTTCCGAAGGGACAGGAGTTTGCATACTGGAGGGTAAATGGAAAAAAATACTGGTGTCCGACATTAGAGATCGACAGCGAGATGATAGAGAATGGAAAGGTCTTTGTAAGTCTGTATACAGAGGATGAGAGAACGCAGGGATTAGAGATTCATTCTGTGTGTGCGAAAGGTAACAGTGACTATTTTGTATTAAAGAACAACACCGGTCATATCGTTGATACGAACGGCTATTATGTGAGTGATAAGGATAAACCGGCGCATATATGTGATTTGCCGGCTGCATTGATTGAGCCGGGGGCAAGTATACGAATCAATTGCGATAACTGTATTGATACACAGACTGATTATTTTATACGAGTCAGATTTTCACTGTCAGAAGGGGAGACTCTGATACTTGGAAATGAGAAAGAAGGCACACTTGATTCCGTGGAAATACCAAAACTCGGAATTGACGGGGGCGTATATTATAAAGATTATCGGACGGGAAAATGGAATGAAAGAAGTGTGGATATTTCAAATAGTACATTGGTAGACAGCCTGTACAGACCCTATCAATAAAGATTACCATTTATAATGGCAGTTTTAGCCAAGATATGATATGCTAAATATTGTTAAAATACCTGTGACAAAGGAAACTGTAAGATGTTATTTAATTCCTACATATTTATATTTATTTTTTTGCCGGTTACATGGATGGGATATTACGGCTGTAATTACAAGAAAAAATATGAAATGGGTAAGCTCTGGCTTACCCTTATGTCGTTATGGTTCTATGGATACTTCAATCCGAGTTATCTGCTGATCATGATTGCGAGTATTATCATAAACTACGCAGTTTACAGAGGGATACTTCATGTAAGGGGCAGACGTGGGTATGAGAGGGCGATATTGCTGACTGGTCTTTTGTTTAATGTGGGATTGATATTTTACTATAAATACTATGATTTTTTTATAGAAAATATAAACGGCTTATTTGGTTCGGATCTTACATTGAAGCATATTTTACTGCCGCTGGGAATTAGTTTCTTCACATTTCAGCAGATATCTTTCATTGTAGATACCTACAGAGGGGAAGTGGGGAGCTACTCTTTTATAGATTATGCTCTGTTTGTTACCTTTTTCCCACAGCTGATTGCAGGACCGATCGTGACGCATGCGGAGATGATCTGGCAATTCCAGGACAAAAGCAGAAAAACTGTGAATTGGGAATCATGCGCGCGGGGACTGTTTGTATTTACACTGGGTATGTGCAAGAAAGTGATCCTGGCAGACACCTTTGGCAGGGGAGTGGACTGGGGGTATACCAACATTACGGCTTTGGACTCTACCAATACCATTCTGGTCATGCTCTTTTATGCGATGCAGTTATATTTTGATTTCAGCGGATATTGTGACATGGCAAAGGGAATCGGCTGTTTTTTCGGCATAGAGATACCGACAAACTTCAATTCGCCTTATAAGGCAAAGGATCTGGTCGATTTCTGGAAGAGGTGGCATATTACACTGAACCGTTTTATGACGCAGTATGTGTATATTCCTTTGGGCGGAAACCGAAAAGGAAGGATTCGTACTTATATCAATTTATTTGCAATCTTTATAGTAAGCGGCATCTGGCATGGAGCCGGCTGGACATACATTGTGTGGGGAACTCTGCACGGCGTTGTGTATGTGCTGAACCGGATCTGCCGGAAATGGGTAGAAAAGATTCCGAATCTCATAAGTGGGTTTTTTACATTTGTTTTTTTTAATATTTCCATTGTGTATTTCCGGGCAGAGTCTGTCATGCAGGCGAACCAGATGATGATGCGGCTGCTGAAAGGCGGATTCGGGGCCGTTAACCAGCAGCTGGCAGAGCTTCTGAATCTGGATGAATTCTGGTATATTCTGAAGATTTTACACTTAGATCAGGGTACCTATAGTAAATCCTATGTAGGGCTCCTATTGCTGGCAGTGTCTCTGCTAATTGTATTTTTAGGAAAAAATATAAATGAACTGGCAGAGCGGTTCCGGCCAAGGGTGTGGAACTCCCTGATGATTGCCGGAGTCTTTGTATGGTGTGTCATATCATTTTCGGGAGTCAGCAGCTTTCTATATTTTAATTTTTAAGGTTGTTAGTGTTTTAAGAGAATAAATTCAGATAAATGTGGATAATGAGTATGAATGATGAGAAGAATGTGAATAAAGAAGACAACTGTGTCAGAAAGTATAAAAAGTGGATAATCGGTGTGATTGCTATTATGATGGCAGCTTTTCTGCTGCTGATCGGAATCGTGATATATGTGGATCCGTTTTTTCAGTATCATAAGCCACTGGAAGGATTTCCATACCTGGTGGACAACCAGCTGAGCCAGAATCCGGGAATTGCGAAGACGTGGGACTACGATAGTGTAATCTTAGGTTCCTCGATGACGGTAAATTTTAATACGGACTGGTTTTCGAAGATACTTGGTCTGAAGACTGCAAAGCTGAGTTACAACGGAGCTTACCCGAAGGATCAGGCAAATATTATGAACATTATTTTTTCCAGCCGCAATCATGTCAGAACGGCATTTTTAGGAATTGATATCCCCGCGTATTCCAGTGATACGGAGGCTACCAAATATCCGATTCCGGAGTATTTATATGATAAGAATTATCTGAATGACATTTCCTACGTGTTGAATAAAGATGTACTGCTGAATTATATTTTCCGTGCTGTTGCGGATCCGGAGGATAAGACGGATATTCCGACGATGTATGCGCTCTGGTGGACGGATGAATACTTTAACAGGCAATATGTCTTACAGTATTATGAAGCACCCGATATTGTATCGGAGGAGGTGCCGGAGGATGCATTCATCGCGCAGGTAAAGGCAAATCTGGATGTCAATATCTGTCCCTATATCGAAGCAAATCCGGACACCGAATTTGTGGTCTTCTATCCGCCGTATAGTATTCTTTACTGGTATGGTGTGAACCGTGAAAATAAACTGGACGCAACACTTGCGGAATACCGTTATGTAGCGGAACGCCTGTTGCAGTATGAAAATGTAAGAGTATTTAATTTTCAGGATCAGGAGGAAATTATAACTGATCTGAATAATTATGCGGATTATGATCATTACCATAAAGATATTAACCATTATATGGTAGAATGTTTTGCAGATGGTACCTGTGAATTGACCGATGAGAATCTGTCTGATAGTATAGAGAGAATGAGAGTGCTTGCGACAGAGTATGATTATGATTCCATATTTGAGACGCAGGGTGAATAGATGGGGGTCAACTGATGGAGAAAAAGAAGCTGGAAAAAGATGAGATGAGATTTCATCATGTGGGGATAGCCGCTGCAGATATTCCAAAGATGCAGGAATATCTGAAACAGATCACAAGGGTCACTGATATTACGGAGACTTTGTTTGACGAACAGCAGCAGGCATATGTGTGCATGGTGACGTTATCCGATGGGACACAGATCGAATTAATAGCCGGACCCAAAGTAGAAAAATTAGTAAAGAAAAGAACTTTTTTATATCACACCTGTTACGAGGTCGCAGATATAGAAGATAAAATAGACAGATTAGTCCGTGCAGGTGCTATGCTGGTATCAGAGCCAAAGCCTGCGATTTTGTTTCATTTGAAAAGAGTTGCATTTCTGGTGACGGAGATGGGACTGATGGAGTTGGTGGAAAGTTAATAAGATTACGGGAAAATTGACATGACAGGCCGGAAAAAGATATAATAGCGGATAGAATGGAATAAGAAGTGAGGTATTGGTGATGACCAGAGACGAAGTATTTGAAGGATTGAATGAAGTATTTCAGGATGTATTTGATGACGATACAATAGAAGTGCATGAGGAAACCACGGCAGATGATATTGAAGATTGGGATAGCTTTGAGCATATTAATCTCATTGTAGCCATCGAGAAGCAGTTTCAGGTAAAGTTCAAGATGGGTGAAGTGTCCAAGCTTAAAAATGTCAGTGAGATGGTCGATCTGATTCTTGAAAGGAAAAAGCAGTGAATAAATATTCTTTTGATGAGATAGAAGTAGGACATACCGAGGAATTTTCAGTTGTGGTCACGGAAAAGAAGATGCAGCAATTTCTGGAGATTACCCAGGATACGAACCCGCTTCATACGGACAGTGGATTTGCATCCGGGAAAGGCTATCGGAATAAGGTCGTTTACGGGATGCTTACGGCATCCTTTTTATCGACGCTGGCAGGTGTCTATCTGCCGGGTGAGAACAGCCTGATCCATAGTGTGGAGATAAAGTTCCTAAAGCCGGTCTATCCGGGGGACGCATTATCCATCACTGGGACGGTAGCGGAAAAGAATGAGGCAGTCCAGATGCTGCTGTTGAAAGTCAGGATTATGAATCAGGAAAAAAAGTGTGTTGTGAAGGCGGATATGAAGGTAGGAGTATTGCATGAATAAGGGAAAAAAGGCATTGCTGGTATTAGGTGCATCTTCGGATGTGGGAAGTGAGCTGATCGCATTGGTACATGCCCAATATGATGTTATACTGGCACATTTCTATCATAAAAATGAGAAAATAGAGGCGCTGCGGGAGCAGCTGGGCGACAGGATGCTTTTATTGCAGGCGGATCTGTCTCGGGCAGAAGAGCGGAACCAGATGATTGCCAAAGTCAAAGAGCAGGAAATAGAGGATCTGCATATTGTCCATATGGCGGCTCCAAAATGTAAAAACGTAAAGTTCATAAAGTCAGATCTTGTGGATTTTGAGAGCCAGATGCAGGTATCGGTATATCCTGTGATAGAAGTATTGCAGGCATTGCTTCCGGATATGGTAAAGAAGAGAACCGGTAAGGTGATATTTATGTTAACTGCATATACCAGGAATATGCCCCCGAAATATCTGTCTCCTTATGTAATGGGAAAATATGCATTGCTGGGCTTGATGAAAAGCCTGTCGGCAGAATATGCGGAACGCGGAATTACGGTAAATGCAGTATCACCGGAAATGATGGAAACAAAGTTTTTATCGGAAATACCGGAACTTGTAGTGGAGCAAAGTGCGGCAGGGAACCCAATGGGGAGAAATATCACAGTTGCCGAAGTAATACCCACTTTTGCTTTTTTGCTATCGGAGGCAGCTGATTGTGTGACAGGACAGAATATAGCGGTTACAGGTGTGAAACATTCGTAACTATATCATAGGAGGAAACACCAGATGTCTTTTGCATCGCTACCATTTTTTATACTGGTTACCATTACTTTTATTTTATATAGTGTCTGTAAGAATATCCGTATTCGTCATGCGATATTGCTGATAGCAAGTTATGCCTTTTATGCCTATTGGGATGTAAGGTTCCTGGCATTGATGATTTTTCAGACCTTTGTAAGCTACATCATCGCATGGAAGATCGATCAGGGGCCGGAAGAACGGGAAAAGTGGCAAAAAAGCTATCTGATATCAGGTATCCTGGTATTATTATCCTTATTAGGATTTTTTAAATATTTTAATTTTTTTGTTTCTTCTTTCCATCAGGCGTTCGGAATTGGGGATGGGAAATTATGGAATATCATACTTCCAATTGGAATTTCCTTTTACACATTTCAGGCAATCAGTTATCTGATGGACGTATATGGAGGGGAAACAGTAGCAAGGAAAAGCTTTTTCCAGATATCTTTATATATATCCTTTTTTCCCCAGCTGGTAGCAGGACCGATAGTGCGTTCTACTGATTTTCTGTATCAGCTGGATGAAGACCATCCCATTAGTGTGTCACAGACCATGGAGGGAATCCAGATATTTATGTTTGGACTTATTAAGAAGGTAGTG
>JAEWWQ010000173.1 GCA_023458855.1 Bacillota bacterium | reverse complement strand
CTGCTATTCTGGTAGAACCTGTTCAAGGGGAAGGAGGATTTATCCCGGCGCCGCTTGCCTGGGTAAAAGCAGTGAGAAAGGTGTGTGATGAAAATGGAATCATGTTGATTGCAGATGAAGTACAGACGGGATTCTGCAGAAGTGGAAAGATGTTCGTAAGTAACTATTGGGCCGAGGCAGGTATTTATCCGGATATCATAACCACCGCAAAATCCCTTGGTGCGGGAGTCCCAATCAGTGCTGTCACAGCCAGAGAAGAGGTCATGGATGCGGTAATTCCGGGAACGATAGGAGGGACTTATTGCGGCAATCCGCTCGCATGTGCAGCGGCTTTGAAAACCATTGAAATCATGGAACGCGATGATTTCGCTGAAAAGGGAAGAAGAATTGGCAAACGTGTCATGGAGGCATATGGTGTGTTTCAGAAAAAGTACCCGGTAATTGGTGATATCCGGGGAGTCGGAAGTATGATAGGAATGGAATTTGTAAAGGACAGAATGACCAAAGAACCATATGGGGAGTTTGTGTCAGCAATGATACAGACCGCGTTGCAAAAAGGGTTGCTCATTGAGAACGCAGGAACACACGGAAATGTAATTCGCTTTCTGGCACCGCTTGTTATAACAGAAGAACAATTGGAAATGGGTCTAACTATTTTTGAAGAATGTTTAATAAAAGTATCCAAAAAGTTTGCACAGTAGTAAAATAGCTGTAAAGATATTCAGAGAGGAGAAACAGCTATATGGATTTTAGTTTTTATTTACCGGTAAATATTGTATTTGGTTGTGGAAAAGTTGCACAAATAGGTAATGAAACAGCTAAGTACGGAAAAAAAGCATTGATTGTGACAGGACAGAACAGTACCAAAAAATCAGGTCTTCTGGAACGAGTTATCGTTTACTTAAAAGAAGCCGGTGTTGATTCTGTTGTATTTGATAAGGTGATGCAAAACCCGCTTACTACGACAGCGTTGGAAGGTGCAGAAGCTGCAAAAGACAGGGGATGTGATGTGATCGTTGGTGTTGGCGGCGGCAGTATCATGGATTGTGCGAAAGCAATTGCCTTTCTTGCAATGAATGATGGAGATATCAATGACTATATTTTTGGCAGAAAACAAAGTGAACTTGCACTGCCAATTCTGCTGATCCCAACGACCTGCGGAACAGGATCTGAAGGAAATGGATTTGCAGTTCTTACGAACCCGGAGAATGGTGATAAAAAATCACTACGCTGCAATGCAATTATTGCAAAGGCATCGATGGTTGATCCGGAATGTATGATGACAATGCCGAAAGAAATATTGGCGGCGGTAGGATTTGATGCACTCTGTCATTGTATGGAAGCCTATACATCCAGAATAGCGCAGCCGTTCAGTGATGCTTTGAGCTTATTCGCAATTGAGCTGCTTGGAAAGCATCTAATAAGGCTCTACCAGGATACCAGTCTTACGGAAAGCTGGGAAGCAGTCAGTATAGCAAGCACAATTGGCGGTATGGTAATCAATACAGCAGGTGTTTCTTTGTCACATGGAATGGAGCATCCCGCAAGCGGTCTTCGTAACATTGTTCATGGAAAAGGTCTTGCCGCTCTGACGCCTGTCATTATTGAAGCATCCTATGCAGGCAATCCTGAAAAATTTGCAAAAATATCAAAAATTCTGGGTGGTGCCGATGAAACTGATTGCGGCGTGGCCACCCGTAAATTTTTGAAGGAATTAGGACTGTCCTGTACGCTTTCCGAGCTCGGAATACTGGAAGACGATATTGCCTGGATGACCGAAAACTGCCTGAGAGTTTCGGCAGCAGGCATAGCTAATAATCCGGTATTGTTTACAGCAGAAGAAATAAGTAATCTGTATCGTGCAGCCCTTTAAATAGAATAAAATCTTTTTGATGCTACTTTGCAACTTCAAACTGACAATGTACTACTGCAGTAATTTCTTTTTCGAGTGAAGAGGTATCATTAATTCCATAATCAGATATTTCATCGGAATAGAGTGGAGTGATCTGCATGATTCCCATGTCGGCATAGGTTAAGTCACCTAATTTGCTTCCGGCATTTTCTGCAATCATCTGGGCACGCTTTTTGGCATCTTTGGTTGCCTCTGCCAACATCTCTACCTTGATATCTGCAAGCTGTGTATATAAGTATTGCGGGTCATTAGATTGGAATTCCACGCCTTCATTCAGCAACTCGGTCGCATTTCTCGAAATATCAGTTACTTTATTAATTTCTGAAGAACTGATAGTGACCGTTTGCGTTAGCGTGTAGTATTCGATTTCATTGGTCGTATTTCCATAATCATCAATCATATAGGTAGGTATTGTCGAGATAGATGAAAAGACCAGGTCCTCTTCTTTCAGGCCTTGGTTCACAAGATAGCTTTTTACTTTTTTACGGCTGGTTTCGAGAACGGAATAAGCACTCTGCAAATCAATAGAATTTGTACTGAAGTAACCGCTCCACACAATCAGATCAGAAGTAATCTGCTTTTTCGCTGAGCCGGTCACCGTAATATTGGTCTCTGAACTTTTGATCTTCACAAGACCATTTGTAAGGATTAAGGCAGATACGATGACTCCCAGCACCAGTATGACTGAGACTATAATATTGCAGATTCCCTTCCCTTTCAATTCTTTTTCTCCCATATAGTTTCCCCTCTTTCTTTTTATTTATTTATATTCTACCCCAAAGATTACCAGGAGACAACAAATAACTTTCTTAAGATTATTGGTTTCTTGTTTTTATATAAATGGTGGAATATACTATATAAAGCTAGAGACAATTTTTAAAAAGAAAAAGCCGGTAGAATACCAGTTCAATAAGAAAAGGAGATATAGCTATGTATAATCAGTGGAATGTTGGGATACTGCTTTTTAATGAGGTGGAGGTATTAGACTTTGCCGGTCCCTATGAGGTATTTTCAATTGCCACCTATACAGAATGTGATTTGAAACCTTTTCAGGTAAAGACGGTCGCGCAGAATAATCATATCATAAGTGCGCGTAACGGCTTGAAAATACAGCCGGATTATGCGTTTAACAATGCACCGCAATTTGATATTCTGATTGTACCAGGTGGATATGGTGCAGAAGAAATCGAGATTCACAATCCGAAGCTGATAGACTGGATTAAGGAAAAAAAGAATCAGGTATCTATAATGGCATCGGTTTGTACGGGTGCATTTCTACTGGCAGAAGCTGGTTTGCTGGATGGTAAAAAGGTAACCACACATTGGATGGATCTTGATAGGCTTGCAGGGCAATACGATAAAGTCAGAGTACAACGCGATGTGAAGTTTATAGATGAGTCTCCTATTATTACATCGGGTGGCATTTCTGCTGGCATAGATATGTCATTTTATATCATTGAAAAACTTGTCGGTGAGAAGATAGCTCAGGATACCGCAAAAAGGATGGAGTATGATTTTACTTCAAGGGGGGATTGAATGTTGGTACAGAGTTATTATGTCAGTATTATTGCTGAGCAAACGAAAAGAGCAATGTGGGAAGTAAAGAATGTAATCGATTGTGTGCCGGATGATTACTGGTGTAAATGTTATTGTGAGATGCCCTTGTGGAAACATATCTATCATATGCTCCATTCATTAGATTTGTGGTTTATAAATCCAAGAGATAGAAATTATAAGGAACCACCCATGCATGAAGAAGATTTAAATAATCTGGATGCCTTTACTGATAAGCAGCTCACGCGTAGTGAAATAAACAACTATCTTATTCATATAGAAAATAAAATAGAACATTATCTATACAACCTAAATGATAGTGAATTGCTCCTGAAACCAGATCATTGTGAGTATACAAGATTTACGCTGATATTGGCACAACACCGGCATTTGCATACACATATGGGAATGATTATGGGATTTCTCGTTGATGATACACAAAAATGGCCGAGAGTACTTGGCTTGGAAGGAAGATTTCCACAAGGGGAATACGATAAATATTTTTGAATGTCTGGTCTTGTAATCCGGCAGTGTTTGTGTTAGGATGCATGTAGCAAAATGAAAGAGGTGGAAAGATGAGAATGAATTCTTGCAAATAGTAACTGAATATAACAGATGCCCGTGACAGGGTTATTTGTCGTACTTGCAAGAATGATAATATCTTCATGTTCCCAATATATAGAGCAACGAAAGGCGAGTTGATTTGTAATAAAACTTGTTTTTTCTATGCGTGTTTTAGGGTGTAAGAAGTCTATTCTTACACCTTTTTAATTCATGACAAGTGAGTAATGAGGAAAATGCTCTGCTGGCAGAAGTATTTGACGAATACCGCGATAACGAGAGAAACTCGCAAAGCGTGTTTCTGCTCGTTCATGACAAGCATGGATATACTTTACATTCCTGCAAGTAAGATATGACAAGGAGGAACACAAATGTCACTAATCGACGTCAAAAATTTAACTTTTTATTATGAAGGAAGTTCGGACAATGTATTTGAAAATGTTTCTTTTCAGATTGATACCGATTGGAAATTAGGTTTTATTGCAAGGAATGGAAGGGGAAAAACAACCTTTTTAAATCTCCTGCTTGGTAAATATGAATATCTTGGGAAAATAGTATCATCGGAACGATTCGAATATTTCCCGTATGAGTGTACAGACAAAGGAAAAAACACAATTGATGTATTAGAAGAACTGAATCCCGATTATGAATTCTGGAAAGTGTGCAGGGAATTGACACTATTACAGATGAGTGATGATATCTGGGATAGGCCGTTTGAGACACTAAGCTATGGAGAACAGACAAAAGTGATGCTTGCAGTGCTTTTTTCCAAAGAGAATCAGTTCCTGTTGATTGATGAACCGACCAATCATCTGGATATGAATACCCGGGCAGCAGTGAGCGATTATCTGAATCAGAAAAAAGGATTTATCGTAGTATCCCATGACCGTAATTTTCTGGATGGCTGTATTGATCATGTGCTGTCGATCAATCGTACGAATATAGAAGTGGTACAGGGAAATTTCACTTCCTGGTGGGAGAATAAGAAATTATGGGATGAATATGAGCGGAATGAGAACATCCGACTGCAAAAAGATATCAGACGATTGAAAGAGAGCGCACGCAGGACAGAAAAATGGGCAATTGAGGTGGAATCGACCAAGATTGGGAAAAAATCAGAAAAATATGAGAAAAATATTGATACCAGAGCTTATGTGGGAGAAAAATCCAGACGCATGCAGCAACGCAGAAAAAATCTGGAACGCAGACAGGAAAAAGAAATAGAAGAAAAATCCAGCCTGCTAAAAAACGTGGAAGAAGCAGAAAACTTAAAGTTATTACCGCTACGATTTCATAAGGAGGTCTTGATAGCTGCTTCTCATCTGTCATTGCAATATGGGAGTAAGACTGTTTGTGAAGATGTAAACTTCACAGTACGGAATGGAGAATGTATTATATTACAAGGAGCAAATGGGTGTGGCAAATCAACCATTCTAAAGAAAATTGTAGGAGAGATAGCAGAGAATACAATTTGCCAGCAAGGGGAATTGATGCTTCACGGCGCGCTTCAGATATCTTATGTGTCACAGGATACCTCTTATTTGTCAGGAACACTGTCGGATTTTATAGCTGCACATCAGATTGACGAGAGTATCTTTAAACAATTCTTAAGAAAAATGGATTTTTCAAGAGAACTTTTTAGTGGTAGAATGGAAAATTATAGTGAGGGACAGAAGAAAAAGGTCCTTTTAGCCAAGAGCATGTGTGATAGGGCGCACTTGTATATTTGGGATGAACCGCTTAACTTTATAGATGTTTTTTCACGTATGCAGATAGAGGAGCTGATCAAAGCATATCGCCCTGCTATGCTGCTGGTGGAGCATGACAGAACATTTGTCAATACGGTAGCTACTAAGGTAATAAATTTAGGAGGAGAAACGAAAGCATGAAAACATTACTATTTTTAGCAAAAGGGTTTGAAACAATGGAATTTAGCGTATTTGTCGATGTACTGGGCTGGGCAAGGAATGATTATGGTATGGATGTGCCTGTTGAGACTTGCGGATTTACCAAAGAGGTTATGAGTACCTTCCATGTGCCGGTAATCGTTGATAAGACAATTGATGACATCAATGTGGAGGACTATGACGCGCTTGCGATTCCTGGAGGATTTGAAGAATATGGTTTCTATGAAGAGGCTTATGATGAAAGATTCTTACGTCTGATTCGGGATTTTGACAATCAGCATAAGATTATTGCTACCATATGTGTAGCAGCATTGCCGCTTGGGAAGAGCGGTATCTTGAAGAGCCGCAGAGCTACTACGTATCACTTAAGGGGTGGATACCGCCAAAAGCAGCTTGCAGAGTTTGGCGTAGACGTCATAGATGAACCAATTGTAATAGATGATAATGTGATTACTTCTTATTGTCCGGAAACAGCTTCAGGTGTAGCTTTTACATTATTAGAGAAGCTGACCTCCACAGAACAGATGGAAACAGTAAAGGCTGCAATGGGATTCTGATAAAAGCAGACTGTGTGTCAGGTACTAGAGATTCCGATGTAGATATTGTATGGCTTTCTGCATTTGTGATTCATTTAAGTGGCTGTATCCGACTACCAGGGAATTTTTCTCATAATTTATATTTTCAGAATGATGCCAGACGGGGTATATTTGTACCCCGTCTTTCCTATATTCTTCTATGACCTCATCGGTAAATTCTTCTTCATGGAATGTAACCATAAAATGCAGACCGGCATGAATACCATGAATAGAAATAGAATCTCCAAATATATCTGACAGTAGTGTCAGCATAAAATCATGGCGTTTTTTATAGAGTTTTTTCATATTGCCGATGTGTTTATCAATAACACGTTCCTGAAGCATTCGAGCAAGGGTTAATTGATTAATTGTATCAGTAAAATAATCATGATAACGGATAAAATATAATGTTCTGTCTATCAAGGAGTCAGGAAGAATCATATAACCGATACGGATAGAAGGAAAAAGTACTTTACTGAAGGTACCGACATAGATAACATGTTCAGAATCAAGGCTGTAAAGTGTACTGACAGGAGTGCCATCATAACGATATTCACTGTCATAGTCATCTTCAATAATATAACAGTCTTTTTGACGAGCATATTCGATGAGCTCAATACGCCTTTGTATTGGAAGGATGCCGCCGGTAGGATATTGATGACTTGGGGTAACAAATATAAAGGAAGGATTGCTGCTGACCGGCAGCAGATGTGTCTGCATGCCCTGACTGTCTACCGGAACATAGCAATAATTGGTACTGGCAGTTGCAAGTGTTCGTTTTATTTCGATATGAAGAGGGTCTTCAATAAGATAGGAGTCTGATTCCTTCGTTAATAATAAGTGTGAAAGCAGTGAAAAACTATGCAAAGAGCCGGTGGTGATAACAATTTGTTCGGGCGTACACAATAAGCCGCGCATACGAAGCAGATACTGCTGAATCTCTATTCTCAATTCATAAGTTCCGTTTGCATTTCCATAACCCAATATAGAGGAAATTTCTCCAGATGCAGTATGGTTAAGAAGAATTTCGCTTTGATATTTCATCCATTTTTTCAAGGGCAGCAACTCAAGAGCAGGTATTCCGGAACGCAAGTCAATAGATACAGAGCTTACTTTTGAAGAGTGCGCTGATGTATTTATAGGATGGGTATTCCGGTGTCTTTGTGTAATGGAAATAGATGCTCCTCTGGCAACATAGGTTCCGGATTGTGGGCGTGTTATAATATATCCTTCTAATTCCAGGAGGTCATACGCTTCCAAAATAACATTTCTGGATACATGAAGAAGCGAAGAAAGTTCTCTGGTGGAAGGAATGCGTTCATCTGCTCCTAATTCCTGAGATAATATTTTATCCCGTATTTGTGTATAAATCTGTCTGGTCAACGTCGTCTCGCTGTTTCGATCTATGGTAATCCACATGGGTTTTCTCCTTTAACTGGTACTATAAAAATGAATAATAATTGGAACTAAAAGAACCAGTTTCTACATGCTACTATATCATAAAGTCAGTTAACATGGAAGTGCGAAGTGTGAAAAGAATTTCTAAGAAGCGAAAAAACTGCTTCTAAGAAATACTAAGTTTCACACTGGAAGAAGCCTCTTACGAGTCTTCTTCTCACTATTATTTGTGCCGCTTGTAGCGGCATGTCTGGAAGTGTGAAAGAAAAGGAGTAAGGATAAAATGCAGGAAAAAAAAGAAAAAACAACGAGAAAGGTGCAGCTGATAGCAGGTATAAAAGCAGGAATTCCAGTATTTATCGGGTTTATGCCAATAGCAATGACATATGCAATGCTTGCCATGCAGGCAGGCTTAGGCAGCAAAGAGACAAAATGGATGTCAATTTGCGTATTGGCTGGAGCCAGTCAGATGATGGCTGTTACTATGTATGCAATGGGAACAAGCGCAATGGAAATTATATTCGCCACATTTATTTTGAATTTCAGGCATCTGATTATGAGTACTTATGTTATGAACCGTTTGAAAGACGCGCCGCTTATCACAAGAATGCTGCTTGCATTTGGGGTAACGGATGAAAGCTTTGCAATTTTTGCGGGAAGAAAAGAGGAGGTTCATAATACATACTTTTTTGCGGGACTGGCAGGTATGACATACTTTTCGTGGATACTGGGAAGTGCAGTAGGTACATTAGTTTTACCATTTTTACCGGAACTAGTCGTAAAAAGTATGGCAATCGCATTATATGCGATGTTTATTGCCCTATTACTTCCGAATGTGCGGAATTCTGTTAAAATTGGAATTGTAGTTGGAATGTCTATGGTATTGAATTTTCTGCTTTCCAGAATCTTATCATCCGGACAGTCTCTGATTATAGCAACTCTTGCAGCTGCGTTTATAGGAACTTTTATCATGGAAGATAAATCAGCAGAACAGAGAGAGGAACTCACTGGAAAAAAAGATATGATTTGTAAGCGACCAAAGGTCGCAGATGGGAGCAAGAATGGATAGAATTACGGTCATGATTATTGGAATGGCTTTGGTAACATATGTGCCGCGTGCAATTCCGGCAGTTTTTATTAAATATATCAGGTGGAATAACAGATCAGAACAATTTCTGAAATTAATACCGTATACTGCTATGGGAGCATTGATTTTCCCGGGAATTTTATCAGTAGATGCAACAACACCGCAAATAGGAGTCATAGGAGGTATTACAGCTCTGATATTAGGATTTTGTAAGGTAAATACAACGATTGTACTTACAGGATCTGTGGCTGCAGTTATGGCGACTTATTATTTTTTTATGTAATTTTTCAGGAAACTATGTATAATGGTTAGTAGTATATCTGCCAACACAATAATCACACGATATATTTATTTCACAGAGAAGATGGAGAGATAATTTGGAACAATTACAGTTTACAAAGAAGGATACGAATATTGCGAAGGGTCTGTTTATCATAATGATGATGATTCATCATCTATTTTATAATTATGAAACATTTGGTAATTTTAATGTTTCTTTTGCATTTTTATCAGCTCATCAGGTAATAGTAATGGCGCAATATTTCAAATTGTGCATTGCTGGTTTTGCAATGCTGACATTCTACGGAATGACAAAAAAGTATATGCAGCTTTCACAGGATGAATATATCCGGCAAATTGTTCCGAATACCATAAATAAAATAATCTCGCTTGTGATGTCGTTTTTGTTTGTATATGCCTTATCTGTGATTGCAGCACTTGTCATGAGAGATGATTTAACTATGTTGTATAGCAGGAACGAAAAATCATGGCTTGGATATGCAGTCATCGATGCACTGGGAATGGCCGATTTCTTTCATACACCAACATTGAATGAAACATGGTGGTATATGTCATTTGCAATTGTGATGATATTCCTGTTTCCTGTGCTCTATAAATTATATCAGAAATTCGGAATCATTATCGTGGCAGTTGCAGCGCTGTTACCGGGTGCGCTCTTAATGGAGCAGACGTATTATGGATTGTGTGCATTTAGTATGACATTAGGCATATTTGCAGCGAAGACAGATCTGTTTGTACGATTGCGGGAACTTGGACGTGGAAATATGATCATAAAGGGTGTCAAATTCATAGTCTGCGCAATCACTTTTCTGATTACCTATCACTTGCTTTTTTATGGAGTAAGTGTTTCTTTGTATTTTGGAATCGCAGCAGTATTATGGACTTATGTATGTTATGAGTTTATTGCACCACTGATTGGTATTCGTGACATATTTGCTTTTATAGGCAGGTATTCCATGAATATCTTCTTAATACATACATTCCTGTATTATTACTATGCGAAGGATTTCATATATTCCTTTGGCTCGGGAATTGTTATTGTGGCGGTATTATTAGGATGCAGCCTTGTGATTGCTGTATGTATAGAAGTATTGAAAAAAGTAGTAAGATACAGCAAACTTGTAAATTATTTACAGGTGAAAGCAGTGCGCTGTTACGATTTACATGAGTAATGAGGAAAAGGCTCTGCTGGCAGAAGCATTTGACGAATACGGCGATAACGAGAGAAACTCGCAAAGCGTGTTTCTACTCGTTCATGCAGACGGGGTGATGAAAGACATGAATAGTAGTCCGGAAGAATTACGCAGACGGGGGTATATAAAAGAAGCCGATGTAGTACAGCTGGAAGGAAAAACGGTATCGGAATTATGTAAACTTTTATCAGATGATGAGGCGGCTGTCAGAACAGCGGCTGTTCGTTTGTTAGGAAGAAGTAATATGGAAAGAGGTAATCTGGCAGAACAGTTGCTGGTTATGTTAATGAAAGAAAAAGCTTTATATACGAGACTTGCGATTTGTGAGTTATTAGAAGCCGGAGAGGAAGAGACGGCAAGTCTTATGATTCCTTATCTTGGAAGGATTGGAAAGAACCAATACCAGAGATTACCCTCCGAAGTATCTTTAAAAAAGTCATATCCTTTGCCAAGAGATATCATTGCCAGAAGTCTGGGGAGGATGACAACAAAGATTTCCCCGCTTCTTTATGAAGTCTTATTAAGTAATGACACGACTATGATAAGAGAAGTGCTGGATGCCATTGGATTCATGACATTTTACAACAAAGGTATTGCAACAAAAGAATGTACACAGATAATATTCGATATCCTGGATCATCATGAGCAGGATGAAGTAATACAATGGAAAGCAATTATGTGTTTGTCTGCATTTCCATCAGAGCAAAGTAAAATCAGGTTAGAGGCTTTTAGTAAAAAGAATGATCTCATAGGAAGAGAAGCAAAAAGAGCGCTACAATTGATAAAGAACAGGCAGGAGTAAATAAATAGCAAAGAAGAGAGAAAGAAAGCTATAAAAGGCTTTCTTTCTCTCTTTCCTCATGAGCATCATCTAACAATTTCTTTATGATTTTAATACCTTTTATGAAATTATCCGTATTTTCTTCTGATACAACACTGAAACGAATTGCTTCGTAGGGAAGCGTACTTCCTACGAGGAATCTGTCGGCAGCATATACCTGTACTTTAGAAGCTCTTGCCAATAACTCAAAAGTATGGCTGGTATATCCCACTGGAAGAATCAGCCACCGGAATGGACAGGTATCATCACCCTCTACCTGATAGGCGGATAAATATTCATTTACGATCCGGTTACGCGCTATTATAAATGACTGTCGTTCTGATAGAATGGTATCTGCTGCTCCTGATTGAATCAGTGTGGCCGCAGCCTGCCCGAGTAATGGTGAGACAGAGATATTCATATTATAGAGAGCCATTGATATGTCATTCTGATATTGACTTGGTGCAAGAACATAGGCAAGACGCAATCCGGGAGCAAGAGTTTTGGATAAACTGATGAAATATATGGTGTGTTCCGGTGCAAAGGTATAAATCGGAGGATATCTGTTCACTGTTAAAAGAGCATTGATGGCATCCTCCAGAATAATAATATTATTTTTTCTGGCAAAAAAAGCAATGAGCTGCCTTGCAGAGATATCCAGCACATGTGTAGTAGGATTATGATAATCCGCTATGACATAAATTCCTTTTATATTATGGTATTTATGAGCATTATTCAGTGCTTCCTCACTATATTCCTTTAGGGGAATGAGAATAATGCCCAGCAGCTTTGCGGCTGATTTTAGTCCCGGATATGTGAAAGCATCACAGGCGATCTTATCTCCGGCATGGAAAAGGCCAGCAAGAATAGCTGTGAGCGCATTTTGTCCTCCGCTGGCAAATAAGATGCTGTGATAATCAGTTGTGAGTCCGGTTTTGGCAATCCAACTGGCAGCCATTAGCCGTTGCCTCGTATTGTACAGGTTCGAATTATACTGCATAAGGATTTCTGCGTTTGGCTCTTTCAACACAGATTCAATTGCTTCTGTTACATGTTTATTTGGAGCCCGCCCGGGAAGGATAGCGCCCATCTCTATAACCTTTTCTTCCAGTGGATTTAAAATAAGCATATTGCTGTCATAGGAGACATCAGAAGAAATGTAAGTACCATTTCCGGTGGAGGAGACAATCAGTCCCTTCTGCATACAAATCTTAAAAGCTCTTGTCACAGTACTTAGATTAATATCCAGAAAATCTGCTAATTCCCGCTGAGGCGGTAATTTGGTTCCGGGTAGAAGAATCCCGTTTCTGATATCGTCTTCCAATTGTCTGGCAAGAGCCTGATAAAAGGGAAGTGCGGTATTTTTCAATGATGGTTTCCAACTCATATAATAGTTATCAAATGAATTGACTGGCATAATTAACTCCTTTGATTATATTGTCTTGCATACAATTATATCATTGTATGTATATCAAGGCAATGATAAAATGACGCAAGAAGTGTCAAAATAAAAAGGGAGGAAATCAAATGAAACAGTCATTTGGGGAAACGTTGTATGCATCAAGAATCACGGAAGCAAAGCCATCATTTATCAGAGAAATCTTAAAAGTAGCAGGAGTGAAGGAAATGATTTCTTTCGCAGGCGGACTACCAAATCCGATATCTTTTCCTAAGGATGAGATGGAAGAGTCTTCCAGGAGAGTATTGTCGGATAATGAGTCATACCAGTATGCACAGACCGAGGGCTATGCACCGCTTAGAGAGTTCATTGCGAACCGGTATAATCAAAGATTTGATATGGGAATTGAAAAGGAAGATATTTTGATTACCACGGGTTCCCAGCAGGGACTTGATCTGTTTGGAAAGGTATTTATAGAAAAAGGAAGTGGGATTATTATTGAAAAACCCGGCTATCTGGGTGCCATTCAGGCATTTTCCATGTTTGAACCGGAATTCCTGCCTGTTGATATGGATGAAGAAGGAATGCGGGTAGATGAGTTAGAAAAAGCACTGAAGCGGGGAAATGTAAAACTTATCTATACAGTACCTAATTTTCAGAATCCATCCGGGATTACATACAGTAAGAAAAGACGTACACAAATAAGAAAATTAGTGGAGAAATATGAAGTTTTTCTAATTGAAGACGATCCATACGGAGAATTACGCTTTTGGGGAGAAGACCTTCCCTATATAGGAAATGGCTATGACGGAAGTGCTTTTTTCGGTTCTTTTTCCAAGACACTGTCACCGGGAATGAGAGTAGGATATATCTGTACAAAAAATAAGAAATTATTGAATTATCTGGTATTGGCAAAGCAGGGAACAGATCTGCATACAAGCATTATGACACAAAAATTTATTTATGATTATCTGATACATAATGATTATAATGAACATATAGAAATTATCAGGCAATTGTATGCAAAGCAGAGTGAGGCTATGTACCAGTCGGCAATCAGATATTTCCCGGAAAAAGTTACCTGTACACATCCGGAAGGCGGTATGTTTCTGTGGGCAGACATGAAAGCCTGCGGTATCGCGGCAAATGAACTGATTGAGGAAGCAATGAAGGAAAACGTATTATTTGTACCGGGAGACTCCTTCTACACAGAAGAGTGTAATCCCACTACCTTACGATTGAATTTTACGAATTCGGACATAGCTGAAATAGAGCGAGGAATCTGGATATTGGGACAACTAATGAAAAAGAGGGAGAAAAACAGCCTACTGTGAAGGCAGAGAGGACAATAATTGCTGCCGGTATTCACTTGGGGTACAATGAATATATTTTTTAAAAAGTTTATTAAAATAGCTGGTGTTATTGAAACCTACTTTGGATGCCAGTTCGGATATAGCAATATCTGATGCATAATTAGCCTGCAGGATTCGGGTAGATTCAAATATCCGGTGTTTCATCAGATATTCAAATGGAGTCAGGTGAATGGCACGTTTAAAACAGCGGCAGCATTCACTGCGGCTGATATGAATAGAAGAGGCAATGTCATCAAGCGTAATTGCCTCTGCATAGTGAAGTTCTATATAGCGAATGGCATTTTTAACACGCGTATCATCAAGGGAAACTGCGGATTCAATGTTTATATCGGGTTTGATATAGGGTAACTGTTTTAGTAAGGCATACCAGATATTACATAAATATGCTTTGGTAAGTAATTCATATCCATATTCCTTCTTCTGGTTAACCTGAATGAGCTGCTGGATACAGGTAAAGAGATCTGTACTTTGTTCTACACAGCAATATTTCAAATGTTCAGAAGAAAGAATAGGAACAAGATATTTACTGCCAAGATAAGTCTGCCCATGTCCGAATAAATAGGAAGGGCGAAACACAATGGAATAGACACAATTATTTTCTTCATTGATAGGATGAAGAGAATGCAGCACATTCTGATTGATAAAAACAGCAGTTTCCGAATGGAGCGTTAATATTTCTTCACTGATATGGCACTCCACCTGTCCTTTTGCAACATATAGAAGTTCTACTTCCTCATGCCAGTGCCAATGAATATAACCAAGCGGCAGTGAAATAAGATCAAGCTTATAAGAAGCGATCGGATATTCAAAATCGTTAAGATCTCTATTCTCTTTTAGTTCTGGATCGGCGTCAGTTTGGTTTTTCATACTAGTTATTCACCTCTGTTTTAAAGGTCGTATTAATATCCTAAATCTTCATTTATAAGGAAAACTTTAATTCTTCCGGTATGACCTGAACGGCGTGTTATGATGATCTGATTGCACATACATTCCGATGAAAGACAGTCACCACATCTGCCGGTAAAGTTGCAGGGGGTCTGGCGGCCCAGTCTTTTTGCATTAGCTGGGGATGCGACGTTGCGGATGCGTGATTCTGCGAATTCCAGGTCTTCCACAACCTTGTTACGGCCGGCTATGATCATTACATGCTTAGGACCGTGGATAAGACATGCGGCACGGTTGCCGTTACCGTCGATATTCATAAGTTCACCATCCATTGTAATGGCATTGGTGCTCATAAAATAGTAATCGGACATAATAGCCTGAGCAAAAACGGAACGCTGCTCATCCGGAGTGGTGGCAGATGCACGATCAATTAATTTGTAATTATTTTTGTGAAGTGCATCCATCATACCGCTTTCTATAACAGACTGGCTGCCGCCCCAGGAGACGATACTTTCGGAAGGCATCATAGATAAAATTTTATCTATGCAGGATTTACTGTCATCAAAATAATAACCTTCCATATTTCGTGATTCTAATTTCTTTATGATTCCTTCGGCGAGACAGGCAAAAGCTTCTTTCTTTGGTGATGCCATAGTGATTACCTCCAATATGCTTATTAAAAATGATTATAATATGAAATATAACATATCTTTAAGTAATATTAAAGTTTTAAGTTTAAAATGTTTTAAGTGTCTGAGGGTATTATATGAATATATTGGAATATTTGGTATAAAATTACAAATAAACCGTTAATATCTAAAAAAATAATAAATAAATAAAAAATAAATAAAAAATAAATAGAAAATAAGAAAAATGTGTTGACAAATGTAGGGAGACTGTATATAATAAAGGCATAAACAAAAGAGTTCTTATAGATAAAATACAAAAGAAAGGAAGGTACGGACCACCAGAATAGTGAAATGGAATACCAAAGATACATCATAGGTAATATCAGTGATGTTAGCAAAGTTTTACAAAAGAAGTAAAATACCAGAAAAAGATTATAAATACCGTACCAACGAAATTACGGAAGATGTCGTACAGGCAGTAACAAATTAATTGAATATATGTGGAGATACAAAAGAACTAAAATACAAAAGAACGTAATCGAGTACATAAGAAGCAGTAACGTTGCACTAAAGATAAAACATATTTTAATTATCGGCCGTTACAGTACAATAAGTACAAAATGAAATGGAAAGATACGAGATTCTGCGGAGGTATTGGTCCAATGGACAGCATAGTTTAGAAGGGAGTATTAATCGAAATTGATTAATACTCCCTTCCTCGTTAGATTGAGTGTTGATTTCATATTCTTTACAAGGTAAAATAATGCTAGATGAAAAAGCGTGGAGGACTGAAAATGAAAAAGGCATTTGCACTTATGATATCGAATATACTGTTACTGCTATTTCTTAGCGTGAAAGTGTTTGCAGCAGAATTTACAACAAGTGATATCTCAAAAACAATGTATACGATTGAGAATACCCAGGTTTATACGCAGCCCGATGCTACATTGCCGCCGGTGACAGTGGTTGGAAGTGGAATACCGGTACAGGTTACAGGTATTACATCAAATGGCTGGTATAGAATTACTGCAGATACGGTCTATTATATACCCAAAAACTTATTGGCAGAGAATACGACAGCAGCAATCTCAATAGTAGTAAGAGCATATCAGGAGGAGATAAGTGCAACACTGAATAGTGCTGCAGATATCCCGGCTGTATTACAAAAAGCTTTTGATGCGCATGCAACTACCATTCGGCTTACATCGACCGTAAATGTTTTTAGTGATTTGGCAAATGCGTTAGAGGCGCAAATAGGCGGACCGATCGGCAGATATAATGTACATAGCAGCAACGGTTATCATCTGAGCAGAAAAGGCAATGATTATGTAATAACATTATCCTGGCTGAGTACGATTGCCGAAGAACAGGCTTTGGATGCGTATGTACAGCAGACGATTGCAGTCTATAATTCGGGTCCTGATTACCAGAAAGTAAGGAAAGTACATGATGCAATTTGCAATACGGTGGCTTATTGCAATGCAACAGCAGCTGGACAAGCTGATAATAAGAGTGCATATGATGCAATTACCAATAAATTGTCTGTATGCACCGGTTATGCGTTATTATTTCAAAAATATATGGACGGACTGGGTATTCCCTGCTATACAGCAGCCGGAACGAGAAATGGAGGTCCGCACATGTGGAATATTGTTAATCTTGATGGACAATGGTATCATATTGACTGTACCTGGGATGATCAGAGTTCCTACATTTCAAATCAATGGTTTTTGTGCGGGGCTGACAGGGCAGGTTACAGCACTTGGGGAAATATAGCACTTGCAGCGACAAGTTATTCTTATGAATAATGGTATAATCACAGGAAAGAAAAGTATAATCGTAAAGAGTAACAAAGTAAGGGATTGGATTCGGAGGTAAGCATGGCACAGGAAGATAAAGAACAAAAAGAATCAAGGCGGGAGATAAGAAGACGGAGAAAAAAGAGAGCACAGATTATCGTATATAGCATAGTGCTGGTATTGATTATCCTGTTAGGAATCGGAATCTTTCTTGGGGCAAATCAGTTTATGACTTACCTGTGTGAAAAAAAGGCAAAACCGGAAGAGCAGCAGTCCACTGAAGAACCGACAGAAGCGGAGATATCAGAACCGACAGAAGAGGAATCAGAGGAGCAGGAAACAGATGCTTTGGATGCACTGGTTGATTCTACAATTTCTGCCATGTCTTTAGAAGATAAAGTGGCAGGACTCTTTATGGTAACGCCGGAGGCAATTACCGGGGTAGGAACTGCGGTACAGGCAGGGGAAGGAACTAAGAAAGCCTTAGAAGAATATCCTGTCGGTGGTTTGATATACTTTGGAGAAAATATTGTGGATGCAGACCAGTTGAAAGAGATGACAGCAAACACGATTATGTATAGTAAGTATCCGCTATTCATGGGGATTGATGAAGAGGGCGGAAAAGTTGCCAGACTGGGTAACAGTGATATAGAGGTGGAAAAAGTGGACGAAGCAGCCACTATTGGTGCATCGGGTGACACCGCCAAAGCATATGATGCTATGACATCAATTGCAGGTTATCTTTCAGAATATGGATTTAATGTAGATTTTGCACCGGTAGCAGACGTATTGACCAATCCGGATAATGAGGTGATTGGAACGAGAGCGTATAGTTCTGATCCAGAGGTCGTGGCGTCCATGTCACAATCGGCAATAGAGGGACTGCAGGAAAATCATGTAAGTGCATGTATGAAGCATTTCCCAGGTCTTGGGGATGTGACCCAGGATCCGCATGAAGAATTGACTACGATAGACAAGAGCCTGGCGCAACTGCGTGAGACAGAACTTATTCCATACATTACGGGTATTGAAGCAGGAACGGATATGATAATGGTTTCCAATGCGTCAGCACCGCAGGTGATTGGCGATAACACTCCCTGCTGCATGTCTTCGCTCATTGTAACAGATGTTTTGCGTACGGAGCTAGGTTATGACGGAATTGTTATTACAGATGCAATGAATATGGGGGCAATTACAGACTCTTATACCGATGCGGAAGCAGCAGTGCAGTCTATTCAGGCAGGCGTTGATATCATATTAATGCCGAATGATTTCAAAGCAGCCTATCAGGGAGTACTGGAGGCAGTCAATAATGGTACATTATCAGAAGATAGAATTAATGAATCTCTACACCGTATTTACCGGGTAAAATATAAAGATTCTGTGGATGAATTAGAAGCCAATACACCAGAAGAAGCAACAGAGGCAGGCTCCGGTGCGGAGGAATCAGAGACAGAGTAAAAAGTGGTTGACAAAGGAACTTGTTTATAGTATATTATGTCTTGCCCGCTGTAAAGCCGGGCAGAAAATGCGATAGTGGCGTAGTTGGTAACGCGCGACCTTGCCAAGGTCGAGACCGCGGGTTCGAGTCCCGTCTATCGCTCTGAAGAACTAGTGTGATGCGGATTGATACCGTTTGCACTGGTTTTTTTTATACAATACAATCAGGGTGTACAGAATGCTGCTGTTTATTGGAACGTGTCATTACATCAGACAGTTATTATGAGAAGAGCAGGAGAAAGGAAAAAATAATGGAATATCGGCATTTATCTCATACATTCGATCCAATATATGACGGGAACAGTAAAGTACTGATTCTGGGAAGCTTTCCTTCTGTGAAATCGCGGGAGCAACAGTTTTACTATGGTCATCCACAGAATCGATTCTGGCGGGTTCTGTCAATCATTCTGCAGTGTGAATGTCCAGAAACAATTGAGCAGAAAAGACAAATGTTATTATCTAATTATATAGCGGTCTGGGATGTGATAGCAGAATGTGACATTATAGGTTCCAGCGATAGCAGTATTAAGAATGTGAAGGTAAATCCATTAAATCAGATCATAAAGGTATGCGAGATAAGAAAAATTTATCTGAATGGGGCAACAGCGGCAAAATTGTATCGTGAGTATAGTCAGGAGCAGATAAAAACAGAATGCATACAGCTGCCGTCCACCAGCCCGGCAAATGCAGCCTATTCGATAGAAAGATTATGCGAACAATGGGCAGCTGTCAGGGAAGCATTAGTGTAATATTTCATTCGCAACACGCTTCCGCTTGGATTCAGCCACAGTGGTACATGATAGGCTTTTGACACTTGAATCGTAATATAAAATGAAGGAGTGAACGGCATGAAAATAGAACCTTATATTCATAAAGTACAATACTACGAGACAGATCAGATGGCAATTGTACATCATTCAAATTATATCAGGTGGTTTGAAGAAGCAAGAGTGGATTTTCTTGACAAAATAGGGTATGGATATAAAGTTATGGAAGAACAAGGCATTATCAGTCCGGTTACCGGAGTGAACTGTAAATATAAATCGATGACCCGTTTTGGTGATACTGTTCGTATCGAGACAAAAATACTTGTATTTAATGGTGTAACGTTAAAAATTAAGTATCAGATCAGCGATATGGAATCCGGAGAATTAAGAGCATATGGTGAAAGTGAGCATTGTTTTATTTCGGAAGAAGGAAAACTGTTATCTGTAAAAAGGGTAAATAAGGATTTTTATAATTGCCTGCTTTCGTATGTGGATGAATAAAAAATGTTCTTTTTTTAACATTGTTAATTCTTAAGATTTCCTAAATTTGGAAAAAGTTATAAACAATAAGCTATATTCACCCGATAGTAAAAATAGAGAAAAATTTTGCTGCAGCAGACAAGGCTGCGGTAGTATCCATACTTTATGCTAGAAAAGAGGGAGCTTATGAATATCGGGGGAATCAGTAATTCCAGCAGTTATTCATCATATGATGGAACTGCAATTGCAGACAAATCAACCAGGGAAGATCCAAGAATTGCAGGTATCAAGCAACAGATAATGAATAAGGAACAGTCAATTAAGAACGTAGAAAATGACAATAATTTGACTGGTAAAGAAAAGACAGAAAAAAAGAAAAAATTACAGGATGAAATTACACAGCTTAACCAGCAGTTGGTAGAATTACAGAAACAGATTGAGAAAGAAGAGCAGGAGAAAAAGGCAGAGAAAGAAGTAAGTGATGAAGAATTAGAGGAATTACAAAAAACAGAGAAACAAAAAGAAATTGAAAAATTATCAATTCCAGAGAATCTGATGGAAACAATGGTGACAGCACAAACAGCAATGTCACAGTCTGGCTCACTTGATTGGATTAAGACAAAAATGGAGGGAGAAGCCAGGACAGCAGCAAGCGATGCAAAACGGAATGCGGAACTCGGAGTGGATTCTTCCTATCTGGCAGGTGCAGCAGCAGATGCTGAATCGGCCGTTGATAAGATAACGGGAATGCAGCTTACAACTCTTGGAAAAGCTTCAAAAGAGATGGAAAAATCTACGGAAGAGCAATTTGAAGAAAGACAGAAAAAGGCAGCAGAAGAACGGATTCATGAGAAAAATGAAGCAAATGATCAAATGAAATCAGATAATCAGACGGAACAGAGTATACAGGATGGAACAGCAGGCGGGAATACAATAGTGACTGATGAAGCAGCAGAAGAGGCGGACACTGATACAGCAAGCAAATCTTCGCAGATCGGGCTTACGATATCTGATGAAGATTCTAAAAAATATTTGGATCAAGTAGTATATAGGGAAATAGATGTGTTATTATAACATATAGTACTATCATGAATGGGCGAAGCTATGACTAGTTTCGTCCATTTAAATGAGAAAATAAGTTTGTACGCGGTGAAAAACCGCAGAAGGGAGTAGGCACCGTGGAAAACAGGGAATACAAAACGACGACATTGCTGAAGCGGTTTATACCTTATTATGGGCAACATCAGAAAACAGTAGTGCTGGATTTGTTTTGCGCAGCATTAACGACGATATGTGAGATGGTACTTCCACTTATCATGCGTTATATAACAAATGCAGGAATGAATCATATAGCGACACTGACGGTTACGAGTGTATTGCAATTGGGAGGTCTGTATCTTAGTCTTCGTGTAATCGACAGTATCGCCAATTTTTATATGGCAGATGTGGGACATGTCATGGGAGCTAAGATTGAGACAACAATGCGAAACGATGCCTATGCACATTTACAGAAATTGTCAAATACCTACTATAACAATACAAAGATCGGACAGATCATGGGACGCATTACGAATGATTTGTTTGACGTAACCGAGTTTTCCCACCATTGTCCGGAAGAATTCTTTATTGCAGGAATAAAGGCGGTAATTTCTTTCATAATTCTATCACGCATTAATTTGGCATTGACTGTCATAATCTTTGTGATAGTACCAATTATGGCTGTGACATGTGTGTCATTAAATAGAAAGATGCGCTCTGCCTTCGGAAAACAAAGATATCAGATCGGAGAGCTGAATGCGCGTATTGAAGACAGTCTGTTGGGGCAAAAGGTAGTCAAGGCATTTACAAATGAAGAGATGGAAAATGAGAAGTTCCAGGTGGACAATGCGAAATTTCTGACGATTAAAAAGGAAACATATAAATATATGGCAGCATTTCAGACGACTACCAGGGTGTTTGATGGTATCATGTATCTTACCGTGGTAGTTGCCGGAGGCATCTTCATGGTGAAGGATCTGGT
>JAEWWQ010000172.1 GCA_023458855.1 Bacillota bacterium | reverse complement strand
TTCTCAACAGCGGGGTGATATTCTATTAAAGATAGCTGACCTGATTGAAGAAAAATCATCCGAAATTGCAAAGATAGAAGCGATGGACAATGGAAAACCGCTTCGGGAAGCCGAAGGCGATATTGATGATGGAATCCACACGTTCCGCTATTATGCAAGTCTGATAAAAGCACCATATGGCGGAGTCTATGACGTGAACAGTAATTTTGGAAAAATGCAGTCCTATACAGTGCACGAACCAGTTGGTGTCTGCGCACAGATCACCCCTTGGAATTATCCATTTCTAATGGCGGTCTGGAAACTGGCTCCGGCACTTGCGGCAGGAAATAGTATTGTGTTCAAACCAAGCTCGAATACAATACTATCGGTCATCAAATTGTTTGAGATATTTGAAGAGGCAGGACTCACAAGAGGATGTGTTAATCTGGTAATAGGTCCAGGAAGTACATTAGGAGAAGAACTGGCTTCGAACAAAGATGTAGATATGGTAACTTTCACAGGAAGTACGGAAGTTGGGCAGTCGATTATGCGTCTGGCAGCAGGAAATATCAAAAAAATCGGACTGGAACTGGGCGGAAAGTCTCCAAATGTAATCTTTGCGGACTGTGATCTGGATGGAGCGGTAGAATGGGCAATGGTAGGTATCTTCTTTAATCAGGGCGAAGTCTGTTCGGCAGGTTCGAGAATACTGATAGAAGAATCCATAAAGGATGAATTTGTCAAGAAACTTTCGGAGAAAGCCAATGCCATGACGATAGGAGATCCTCTGGAAAATCCGGATATGGGTCCCCTCATTTCAAAATCGCATATGGACAGGGTACTTCGTTACATTGAAATCGGTAAGAGCGAAGGCGCGAAGCTGGTTTGCGGAGGAGAGAGATATACAGAGGGAGAATGTGCAAAAGGATACTTTGTCAGGCCTACTATTTTTGATGACTGTACAAGGGATATGAAAATCGTACAAGAAGAAATCTTTGGTCCTGTGGTAACTATTCAGACCTTCAAACAGGAAGAAGAAGCCATTCAAATGGCAAATGATACAATATACGGTCTGGCAGGTGCTGTTTTCACCTCAGATATAACGAGAGCACTTCGTGTGATAAAAGAAATCCGTGCCGGCATTACATGGATCAACTGCTATAATCCCACATTTAACGAAGCACCGTGGGGCGGCTACAAAATGAGCGGAATTGGAAGGGAACTTGGTATTCATGGATTGGAAGAATATCAGGAAGTAAAACAAATTAATATTAATCTTACCCCAGGCACTATCGGATGGTATGAACATTAATAATAAATAATCGGAGGAAATAAAATGAGTTTTGAAAAAGTAAGTAAAGATTTGGAAAAAGTGGTTAGATATATACATAGTGATAATCTGACAGATGCAGAGAAAGAAACAATAACAAAGGACACCCTGCACTATTTTGATACCTATGTGAGTCCCGGATGGCTGAAATACCGGAAATCTGTATCCACCAACTCGGCAGTGGTTGAATGGAAAGATCATGATGGTGTATGCGAGGGACTTTATGGCGAAGAGTTTATTGATTGCCTTGGAGGTTTTGGTATCTATACATGCGGACATAGAAATGAAGAAATCCTGGAAACAGTAAAAGCGCAATTAGATCATCAGGCATTGCATTCACAGGAACTCCTGGATCCATTAAGAGGATATCTTGCAAAAGCAGTCGCAGATATTACACCGGGCGATCTTCAATATTGCTTTTTTACGAATGGTGGAGCAGAAGCAGTTGAGATGTCTTTAAAACTGGCAAGAATCGCAACAGGCGGAAGATGGTATATCTCAACTGTCGGTGCATTTCACGGAAAATCCATGGGTGCTGTTTCCGTAGGTGGAAAGAGTACATACCGTACACCATATACACCTATGGTGCAGCAGATACAACATGTAGAGTACGGAAATGCGGAAGATGTCAGAAAAGCAATTAAAAATTTAACCTATGTGGGAGAAAAAGTGGCAGCTGTTATTGTAGAACCGATTCAAGGGGAAGCAGGCGTGATTATACCACCCAAAGGTTACCTTGCAGAAGTAAGAAAAATTTGTGATGAATATGGAGTCGCTCTGATTTTTGATGAGATACAGTGTGGAATGGGAAGAACCGGCACCATGTGGAGATGCGAGGCAGAGGGAGTAACACCGGATATTATGACATTCGGCAAAGCATTTGGGGGTGGAATTATGCCGATTACCGGAATCATCTGCAAACCAGCTATGTGGACGGAAGAACTGGTAGATAACCCTTGGCTTCTCGGATCTCCGACTTTCGGAGGCAATCCGGTATGCTGTTCCGCAGCAATTGCAACTATAAAATACATGATAGATCATGATGTGCCAGGACAGTGTAAACAAAAAGGAGAACTGATTATCAATGGACTTAAGGAATTACAGGAAAAATATCCGACTGTCATCCATGAAGTCAGAGGAATCGGATTAATGCTGGCGGTAGAGTTTGTAAGCTCGGAGGTCGGGTATCATGTTGCAAAGGGATTGTTTGCAAGGGGCGTTATGACTGCAGGTACACTGGTAAATGCAAAATGCATTCGCTTTGAACCGGCATCTCTGATTACAGAAGAACAGATTCAGGCAGTGATAGAGCGTATGGATAGTGCGCTTGCAGACACGAAAAAAGAATTTCAATTATAAGAAAGGAATCAGAGAGAATATGTTAAAAGAGGAATTACCACAAATTATAACAGAACAGGTGCCGGGACCGAAATCCCGGGAGCTGCTGACAAGAAGGGAGAATGCCCTGCCAGGGGCGTTAGGGAAGAGCATTTATCCGATTTGTATTGCAAAAGGTGAAGGTGCAATGGTAGAAGATCTGGATGGAAATAAATTTTTAGACTGGATTGGCGGTGTAGGTGTGCTGAATATCGGCTATAGCCATCCGGAAGTAGTAGAGGAAGTAAAAAAGCAATCCGAACAATATTTTCATTCCATCATTAATGTCATTACGCACGAGGGTTATATTTCATTGGCTGAGAAGCTGAATCAGATTGTGCCGGTAAAGGGAGATAAGAAAAAGACATATTTTGCAAACAGCGGGGCGGAAGCAGATGAGAATGCTGTCAAAGTAGCGAAAGCTTATACAAAACGCACAGGAGTAATCTGTTTTTCGGGAGCATTTCATGGGAGAACAAATTTGATGATGGCATTAACAGCTAAAAAAGCATATGCAGTCGGGATGGGGCCTTTTCCTTCCAATATTTATCGTGCCGATTTTCCATACCTGTATCGTGCACCAAAAGGCTATTCAGAACAAGAGGCAATTGAATTTTACGTGAATGAACTAACGCGTATTTTTGATGAAGGAGCGCCTGCAAGTG
>JAEWWQ010000171.1 GCA_023458855.1 Bacillota bacterium | reverse complement strand
GTTGTTGTACGTACGAAAAAAGGCGCTCGTCGTAAAGACGGTTCTTATATTAAATTTGATGAAAATGCAGCTGTTATCATTAAAGATGATAAAACTCCAAAAGGAACTCGTATTTTTGGACCAGTTGCCAGAGAGCTTCGTGAAAAACAGTTTATGAAAATTGTTTCCCTGGCTCCAGAAGTATTATAGGGAGGTGCCAATATGTCAACTATGAAGATTAAAAAAGGTGATACTGTCAAAGTTATTGCTGGAAAAGATAAAGACAAAGAAGGAAAAGTTATTTCCGTTGATTCTAAAAATTCTAAAGTATTAGTTGAAGGTGTTAATATGATTACAAAACATATGAAACCATCAGCAGCTAATCAGAATGGTGGAATTGTTCAAAAAGAAGCTCCTATTGATATTTCAAACGTAATGTACAGTTACAAAGGAAAAGCAACAAGAATCGGTTTCAAAATGGACAAAGATAAAAAAGTCCGCTTTGCGAAATCAACAGGAGATATCATTGATTAATTCTAAGAGAGGAGGTCTAAAAGCGTGAGTAGACTTAAAGATATGTATAAAGACGAGATCGTAGACGCTATGATCAAAAAGTTCGGTTATAAAAATATCATGGAAGTACCTAAACTTGACAAAATCGTAATTAACATGGGTGTTGGTGAAGCAAAAGATAATGCGAAAGTTTTAGAATCAGCCGTTAAAGATATGGAAACTATCACAGGCCAGAAGGCTGTTCTTACAAAAGCTAAGAATTCAGTAGCTAACTTCAAGATCAGAGAGGGTATGCCGATCGGATGTAAGACTACACTTCGTGGAGAGAAAATGTATGAATTCCTTGATCGTCTGGTTAATCTGGCGTTGCCTCGTGTACGTGACTTCAGAGGCGTTAATGCAAATGCATTTGACGGAAGAGGTAACTATGCACTTGGTATCAAAGAACAAATTATTTTCCCTGAAATTGAGTACGATAAAGTAGATAAAGTAAGAGGTATGGATGTTATATTTGTTACAACTGCTAAAACAGACGAAGAGGCACGTGAATTATTAAGATTATTCAACATGCCGTTTGCAAAATAAGAGGAGGTAAATTCATGGCAAAGACATCAATGAAAGTAAAACAACAACGTCCGGCTAAATTCTCTACCAGAGAATATACTCGTTGTAGAATTTGTGGTCGCCCACATGCTTACTTAAGAAAATACGGAATCTGCAGAATTTGCTTCCGTGAATTGGCATACAAAGGACAAATCCCAGGCGTTAAAAAGGCGAGCTGGTAAGATTATTGGAAGGAGGCAACTTAAATGACAATGAGTGATCCAATCGCAGATATGCTTACAAGAATCCGTAATGCAAATACTGCTAAACACGATACTGTAGATGTTCCATCATCTAAAATGAAACTTGCTATAGTAAATATCCTTTTAGATGAAGGTTATATAAGAAAATATGATATAATTGAAGACGGTGAATTTAAAACGATCCGCATCACATTAAAATATGGTGAGGACAAAAATGATAAAATCATTACTGGTATTAAGAGAATTTCCAAACCAGGTCTTCGTGTATATGCTAATAAGGAAGAACTTCCAAAGGTTCTTGGCGGACTTGGCGTAGCAATTATTTCTACGAACCAGGGTGTTATTACTGATAAAGAAGCAAGAAAACTTAATGTTGGCGGTGAAGTATTAGCATTTGTATGGTAGAATGTAACTACTACTGAATTTGAAAAGACTTAGGAACATTTTTGTTCCCGCGTTGAATTCAGATTTGTAATCAAATTTAAATTCAAATAGGAGGTACGGGCATGTCACGTATAGGAAGAATGCCAATCGCGATTCCAGCAGGTGCTACTGTTGAAGTTGCAGAAAATAATAAAGTGACTGTAAAAGGTCCTAAGGGAACTCTTGAAAGAGTTTTACCGGAAGAAATGGAAATCAAAGTTGAAGGTGCTGAAGTAATTGTCAGCAGACCGAATGACTTAAAGAAAATGAAATCCTTACATGGTTTAACAAGAACACTGATTCACAATATGGTAGTTGGTGTTACAGAAGGATATGAGAAGAAACTTGAAATAAATGGTGTAGGTTACAGAGCAGCAAAAGCAGGCAAAGTACTTACATTGTCTTTGGGATATTCCCATCCTGTTGAAATGACAGATCCAGAAGGTATCGAGGCAGTTCTTGAAGGACAAAATATCATTATTGTCAAAGGTATCGATAAAGAAAAAGTTGGCCAATTCGCAGCTGAAATCAGAGATAAAAGAAGACCTGAGCCTTATAAAGGAAAGGGTATTAAATATGCTGATGAAGTTATCAGACGTAAAGTTGGTAAGACTGGTAAGAAATAGATAAGGAGAGTATAGAAAATGGTTAAAAAGGAATCAAGACAAGAAATTCGTGTAAAGAAACACATGAAAATACGTAACCGTTTCAGTGGAACTGCTGAAAGACCACGTTTAGCTGTATTCAGAAGTAATAATCATATGTATGCTCAAATTATTGACGACACAGTTGGAAAAACCTTAGTTGCAGCTTCAACACTTGAGAAAGATGTAAAAGCTGAATTGGAAAAGACTGACAACGTTGACGCAGCAGCATATTTAGGAACTGTAATTGCTAAAAGAGCAATCGAAAAAGGTATTACAACAGTAGTCTTTGACAGAGGCGGCTTTATATACCAAGGAAAAATTGCAGCATTAGCTGAGGCAGCAAGAGAAGCTGGCTTGGAATTCTAGGAAAGGGAGGAGAAAATCACATGAAACATACAATCATTGATACTACTAATTTAGAATTGAATGAAAAAGTAGTTTCGATCAAACGTGTAACTAAGGTTGTAAAGGGTGGTCGTAACTTCCGATTTACTGCTCTGGTTGTTGTAGGAGATGGCAACGGACATGTAGGCGCTGGTTTAGGTAAAGCCGCTGAAATTCCAGAAGCGATCCGCAAAGGAAAAGAAGATGCAATGAAGAAACTGGTTACGGTTGCATTAGATGACAGCAACAGTATTACACATGATCAAATTGGTAAATTCGGCAGTGCGGCAGTGTTGCTGAAGAAAGCTCCGGATGGTACCGGTGTTATTGCTGGCGGTCCGGCTCGTAATGTCTGCGAACTTGCAGGAATTAAAAACATTCGTACAAAATCATTAGGTTCTAACAATAAACAAAATGTTGTACTTGCTACAATTGCAGGTTTAAGTCAATTAAAAACTCCGGAAGAAGTAGCTAAGAAACGCGGAAAATCTATCGATGAGATTTTAGGCTAAGGAGGAAATTAAAATGGCAGAAAATATGTTAAAAATTACTTTGGTGAAATCTACAATCGGTGCGGTTCCGAAGCACAAACTGACTGTTGCGGCATTAGGTCTTAAGAAACTTAATAAAACAGTTATTTTGCCTGATAACGAATCCACCAGAGGTATGATTCAGCAAGTAAATCATTTAGTAAAAGTAGAAAACGTATCGGCAGATACGCAGGCTTAATATTAGAGATAAGGAGGTGTCAGTATGGAATTATCAAATTTACAACCTGCAGAAGGTTCAAAGCATAGTGATAATTTTAGAAGAGGTCGTGGACACGGTTCAGGAAATGGTAAAACAGCTGGTAAAGGTCATAAAGGTCAGAAAGCTCGTTCAGGAGCACCCAGAGTAGGCTTTGAAGGTGGTCAGATGCCATTATACAGACGTATTCCTAAGAGAGGCTTTACAAACAGAAATACAAAAGTCATCATAGGCATTAACGTAAGCGCTCTTGAAGTATTTGACAATGGCAGTACGGTAAGTGTTGAAACATTAATCGAAAAAGGAATTGTTAAAAATCCTAGAGATGGTGTTAAGATTCTCGGAAACGGAGAATTAACTAAGAAACTTACGGTTCAGGTAAATGCATTCAGTGCATCTGCCAAAGAAAAAATCGAAGCTCTTGGTGGAACAGCAGAGGTGATTTAATGCTAAAAACATTGAAAAGCGCATTTAAAATCAAAGAAATTAGAAATGGTATTCTGTTTACATTTGCAATGTTAGTTGTGATCCGTTTAGGGTCACAGCTTCCAGTACCTGGAGTTGATAGAGAATATTTTTCCAATTGGTTTGCATCACAAACAGGTGACTCATTTAGCTTTTTTGACGCTTTCACTGGCGGGTCATTTTTGAATATGTCGGTTCTTGCATTAAACATCACACCATACATTACATCATCTATCATTATCCAGTTGTTGACAATTGCGATTCCGAAGTTAGAAGAGATGCAAAAAGATGGTGAAGATGGCAGAAAGAAACTTGTTTCATTGACTCGTTATGTGACAGTTGGTCTTGCTCTTTTAGAGGCTGGTGCTATGGCAATTGGTTTTGGAAGACAAGGTTTATTACAGACATATGATGCTATCAATGTTATTACTACAATGGCTGCCTTGACAGCAGGTAGTACATTCTTAATGTGGATTGGGGAGAGAATTACAGAAAAGGGTGTTGGAAACGGTATTTCCATCGTTCTTGTTATTAATATTATCTCACGTTTGCCAAATGATTTACTTGGCTTATATGAGCAGTTTATTAAGGGAAAGTCAATTGCAGTCGGAGTTGTAGCTGCAGTTATTATAATAGCAATTATGGTTGCTATGGTAGTTATCGTAATCATTCTGAATGGCGGTATGCGTAAGATCCCGGTACAATATGCTCAAAAAGTGCAAGGAAGAAAATTGGTTGGTGGACAATCAACTAATATTCCATTAAAGATTAACACGGCTGGTGTTATTCCTATTATTTTTGCATCTTCCATTATGCAGTTTCCAATTATCATTGTTTCCCTGGTGGGCTATAATGCTACCGGTATATGGGGAGAAATATTAAAAGGCTTGCATTCGGGTAACTGGTGCAAACCAAGTTCACCAATTTATTCAATTGGTTTATTGGTTTATGTATTATTAGTTATATTTTTTGCATATTTCTATACATCAATTACATTCAATCCGTTGGAGATTGCAAATAATATGAAAAAGCAAGGCGGTTTTATCCCAGGAATCCGTCCGGGAAAGCCAACGAGTGATTACTTAGCAAGAATCTTGAACTACATTATTTTTATTGGAGCTGTTGGTCTTGTAATTGTTGCAGTGATTCCGTACTTCTTCAATGGAGTATTTAATGCATCCGTATCGTTCGGCGGAACAAGCTTGATCATTATCGTAAGTGTTGTTCTTGAGACAATTAAACAAATAGAATCCAAGATGTTAGTTCGTAATTACAAAGGATTTTTGACAGATTAGAATACGAATAAGCAAGGTATATTTAGTTTTGGGACAGGACATGTTTTCTGTCCCAAGACGTATTGCGTTTAAAAGGAAAATCAGAGCAATAGATTTGCATATGCAGGCAAGATGCATGCAGGAGGTTAAGTATGAAAATTATTATGTTAGGAGCGCCAGGTGCCGGCAAGGGAACCCAGGCAAAAATGATTGCTGATAAATACGGTGTTCCACATATTTCAACAGGTGATATTTTTAGGTCAAATATTAAAGATGGAACAGAACTTGGCATAGAGGCTAAGAGATACATGGATCAGGGACTTTTGGTTCCGGATGAATTAACAGTAAAGATCCTGCTTGACAGAGTAGCTAAGGAGGATTGTAAAAAAGGTTATGTTTTAGACGGTTTTCCAAGAACAATCCCGCAGGCAGAAGTATTAGAAAAAGCTTTGGGAGAGTTGAATGATCAGATTGATTATGCAATTGATGTTGATGTTCCGGATGAAAATATCATTAATAGGATGTCGGGCAGACGTGCTTGTTTAGCATGTGGTGCTACATATCATATTACACATATTCCTCCTAAAAAAGAGGGGATATGCGATAGATGTGGAAAAGAATTAATATTAAGAGATGATGACAGACCGGAAACAGTTCAGAATCGTCTTAAGGTATACCATGATCAAACGCAGCCGTTAATTGATTTTTATACCAAAAGAGGAATCTTAAGAACAGTTGACGGAACTGTAGATATGAAAGATGTTTTTGCTAATATTATAAACATCTTAGGAGAATAGATAGGATGGCTGTATCGATTAAATCTGCCAAAGAAATAGAACTTATGCGCGAGTCATGCAGATTACTTGCGCATGTTCATGAAGAATTAGGCAAGGCTATTAAACCGGGAATGTCAACAAAGGATATTGATATTATCGGTGATAAATTGATTCGAAGCTTTGGATGCATTCCAAACTTCTTACATTATAATGGATATCCGGCATCAATTTGTGTATCCGTAAATGATGAAGTAGTTCATGGAATCCCGAACCATCGTCGTATTCTGCAGGAAGGCGATATTGTCAGTCTGGATGCAGGACTTATCTATAAAGGATATCATTCCGACGCAGCCAGAACACATGCTGTTGGGAAGATTAGCCCGGAAGCGCAAAAATTAATAGAGATTACAAAACAAAGTTTCTTTGAAGGAATTAAAATGGCAAAAGCTGGAAATCATTTATATGATATTTCGAATGCGATTGATGCATATGTAACACCATTTGGGTATGGAATTGTAAGAGACTTAGTAGGACACGGAATAGGAAAGAGTCTTCACGAGGATCCGCAGATTCCTAATTTTGCACAAAGAAAAAAGGGATTAATTCTTCAACCGGGTATGACACTTGCAATTGAGCCCATGATCAATATGGGAAGGTGCGATGTGGAGTGGCTTGATGATGACTGGACTGTTGTTACTGAGGATAGTTCATTATCCGCTCATTATGAAAACACAGTTCTTATTACAGATGGTGAACCAGAAATACTTACCCTGATAGAAAGGGAGTAGTCGGTATGATAGGAATGTTTGCCATTTCGAAAGCAGGTCACGATAAGAATCAAGTATATATCATAATAGAAGAAACAGATGAATATGTATATCTAGTGGATGGAATTCTGAAATCTTTGGAACATCCTAAAAAAAAGAATAAAAAGCATATACAGCTGATTCGGAAGTATGAAAATGAAGTAATAGCAGAGAAAATTAGAAATAAGAAGCCGGTTCAGAATGAGGAAATCAAAAGGGCTATCAAAATGTTAGCTGATTAAGGTTTTATAGATGGCAATAGATTTAGGAGGTAGAAAAAATGTCAAAATCCGATGTTATTGAAATTGAAGGCATAGTAGTTGAAAAATTACCAAATACAATGTTTCAGGTTGAACTTGAAAATGGTCATAAAGTGCTTGCACATATCAGCGGTAAGCTAAGACAGAATTTCATCCGTATTTTACCGGGTGATAAAGTAACGTTAGAGTTATCACCATATGATTTATCAAAAGGCAGAATCATTTGGAGAGATAAATAGAGCAATCAAAAGATTGCCTCAAAGAATATTATAATTATTCTTAAAACACCTTGTAATTCGTTTTATTATGTGCTATACTGTAAAACGGTCGTTTTTGAAAGGAGGGTTTAACGTGAAAGTTAGATCATCAGTAAAACCAATTTGCGAAAAATGCAAAGTAATTAAAAGAAAAGGGAAAATCAGAATAATCTGTGAAAACCCAAAACACAAACAAAGACAAGGATAATTCGAACATTTGATATGAAACAAGTGTGATGAATACTTGTCTCATTGTGATGTGCGGCTGCGTGTTGTTTTCCGTCAAATGACAACACTGGTGTGCAAAATATAATATACCGTAGGATTCTGCGTGATATTACTT
>JAEWWQ010000170.1 GCA_023458855.1 Bacillota bacterium | reverse complement strand
CATTCTGAATACGATTCAGCAATTCACTGGCTTCTTCCATAATAGTAAGATCTGCAGCAAAATCGGTATCAAATATTTTGTCAAATCCCAAGGCACGAAGAGCGGTGACCATTTTCCCCGTAACAGCTTTTCCGCTTTCGCCTCCGAAAGCTTCTCCTAGAGCAGCACGTACAGCGGGTGCAGTCTGAACAATAACAAATTTTTCGGGATCATTAAGTGCATCCCATACCTTGGTAGTATTATTGACTTCTGTCAAAGCACCGGTCGGACAGACAGAAACACATTGCCCGCAGAAGGTGCAGTTGGTATTAATCATCGGCAGACCGAAAGCAGGAGAAATGATGGTATGAAAACCTCTGTTTACAGCTGAAAGTACAGACACCGTCTGTATTTTACCACAGACCGTAACACATCTCCTGCATAGGATACATTTATCCAGATTCCTTTCGATGGAGGAACTGGAAAAATCCTTTGGAAAAGTGTTCATCGCTCCTTTGTATTTCATTTGCCGGATTCCCATATCCGCGGCAAGTGCCTGAAGCTCGCAATTCGTGTTTTTTTCACATAACAAACAGTCTTGCGGATGATCTGATAAAAGAAGTTCAATAACAGTTCTTCTTGCTTTAATTGCTCTGATAGAATTTGTTTTTATAACCATCTCTTCGGTAATCGGTGTGTTGCACGCAGGGGCAAGGTTCTTACGACCCTCTATTTCAACGACGCAGACACGACAGGAGCCTGGATTATGTTCAACACCTCCGTGTAAATTCATATGACATAAGGTAGGAATATAGATTTCCAGTAATTTTGCGGCTTCAAGAATAGTAGTGCCTTTTTCCACCTGCAGTTTTTTTTCATTGATAGTAAGGGAGACTAAGCTCAAATAATTCACCTCTTTCTTTCAATTTATGGATTTCAGATTTTAATAATTGCATGCACAGGACAGCCAGAAAAGCAGGCCCCACATTTGATACAAGCATCCTGCCTGATTTTGTGAAGCCCTTTTACATTACCCGTAATACAGGATACAGGGCAGTCTCTGGCGCATTTAGTACAGCCGATACACTTATCCGTAATTTCAAAATGTATCAGTTTTTTGCATACACCGGAAGGACACCGGTGATCTTTGACGTGGGCAACATATTCATTCCAAAAATATTTCATTGTGCTCAATACGGGATTGGGTGCCGTCTGTCCAAGTCCACACAAAGAAGTATCCTTGATGATATGAGCAAGTTCACTTAAGGTCGTAAGATCCTGCTCCGTACCTTCCCCATTTGTGATTTTAGTCAATAGTTCAAGAAGTCTCTTATTTCCAATTCGACATGGGGTACATTTACCGCACGATTCATCAACGGTGAATTCCAGATAAAATTTTGCGATATCAACCATACAGTTATCTTCATCCATGACGATCATTCCTCCAGAACCCATCATGGAGCCTATGGAGGTTAAAGATTCGTAATCAATTGGCAGATTCAGATTCTCAGCAGGAATACATCCGCCGGAAGGACCGCCGGTTTGTACAGCCTTGAATTTTCTATTATTTTTAATTCCGCCGCCGATGTCATATATAATCTCTCTTAATGTGGTTCCCATGGGAACTTCTACTAATCCGACATTGTTGATCTTACCGGCAAGTGCAAATACTTTTGTACCTTTGGAACCAGCAGTTCCAATTGAACTGTACCATTTTGCGCCATTTAATATAATTGCAGGTACACTGGCAAGCGTTTCCACATTGTTTACGCAGGTAGGCTTTCCAAATAGACCGCTTTCAGCAGGAAATGGAGGCTTGTTGGTAGGCTCGCCGCGTTTCCCTTCAATAGAATGAATCAATGCTGTTTCTTCGCCGCAGACAAAAGCACCGGCACCATATTTCAGTTCAATATCAAAATTGAAATCAGAGCTAAGAATATGATTACCAAGAAGGCGAAGCTCCTTAGCCTGACGTAATGCGATTTTGAGTCTGTTTACTGCCAACGGATATTCGGCACGGATATAGATATAACCCTTGGAAGCACCAATGGCATATCCTGCGATAGCCATAGCTTCCAGGACACTGTTTGGATCCCCCTCCAATATGGAGCGGTCCATAAATGCTCCTGGATCGCCCTCATCAGCGTTACAGATAATATATTTTTGATCTGCATCATAGGATTGTGCCAAAGCCCATTTTTTACCTGTCGGGAAACCACCGCCGCCCCGCCCGCGGAGACCAGAATCCGTCATGATTTTGATGACTTCATCAGGAGTCATATGAATAATGGCTTTTCCTAAAGCAAGATATCCTTTGGCCCCGATACACTCTGTGATATCCTCAGGATTAATGAAGCCGCAATTTCTAAGAGCAATTCTTTTCTGCTTTTTATAAAAAGACATTTCGTCCTGTCTTTTTACCTTTTCTTTTATGGAAGGCTCCTCGTAGAGAAGTCTTTCAACAGATCTGCCATTTAATAAATGTTCGGATACGATTTCAGCGGCATCAGTAGGGTTTACCTGAATATAAAACGTATTGTCCGGATGGATCTTAACAACTGGACCTTTTTCACAAAATCCAAAACAGCCTGTGAGCGATACGGTAACTTTGTCAGAAAGGCCTGCTTTTTCAATTTCCAGCTGAAGATTTTCAATGATTTTGGCACTATCAGATGATTTGCACCCAGTGCCTCCGCAGACAGTTATAAAACGTGTACATCTTTTATTTTCAACTTCCAGTTCTTTTTCACGGGATGCTGTTCTTATTTCCAGTTTTTTAGAAAAATCATCAGACATACATTGCAGTTCATCGTAAGAATTGATTTTGTTCAAAAAGAGTCCCCCCTATTCACTATACTCATCTAAGATTTTCATGACCATTTGTTTGTTAAAATGCCCATATACTCTGTCGTCTACGGTAACGACAGGAGCAAGACCGCATGCACCGACACAGCGCAATACCTGAAGGGTAAATTTTTCATCGGATGTAGTCTGTCCAACTTTAATATTGAGTTTTCGCTCAAATTCTTCCAGAATTTCGGCCGAGCCTTTAACAAAACAAGCTGTTCCCATGCATACGTTTATCACATGTTTTCCGGTAGGCTCTTCCGTAAAGTATGAATAAAAAGTAACAACTCCGTTCACTTCGGAAATGGGCTGATTTAATTTTTGGGCAACAAATTTTTGTACGTCTTCCGGTAAATAGGCGAAAATCTCTTGAGCCTTATGAAGAACAGCAATAAGCGAACTGGTTTTATCAGGAAGTGCATCAATAAATTCTTCGAGATTCTTGAAATATTGTTCTCTTACATAGTTAGAATGCATAAATAATATCCCCCCTTAAGTAGTAATATTTTAATAATTATATCAAATTTAACAAATAAAATATAGAATTATGGGAAAATAAACAGATAATAAATAAATCATAAACGATGTAGTCAAAACAATAAAAAATAGAATAAAAATGTTCATTCTAATTTGAAATACAAATTGAATTTATCTTTATTATAGGTTATATTAAAAATAGATAAAACACATATAACTATTATTATGCATATAAATCTAAAATTAGGAAAGTGTAATGGTGTAACGGTAAATTAAAATGCAGGAGGTACAGGGATGAAAAAATTATTTGAATGTGCAGACGTATACGTAGAAAATTGCGACTGGAAGGATATGGCCCTTTTGAAAGTGTGTTTATGCGCAGTCGGAATTATGATCGGGGTATCAATCCCGGAGAAAAGAAAAAAATGTATTGCTGTAGTAGCGGGCATTATTTTCATAGTCAGTTATGTTCCGCTTATGATGAAGTTCATTAAAATCTTGATAGAGAAATGTGATATTAGAAAGCGGGAATACTAATTCAAATCCGGTTTTTCAGGACCGAAACTTTAGTACTCCCGCAGTTTTACTACC
>JAEWWQ010000169.1 GCA_023458855.1 Bacillota bacterium | reverse complement strand
GGACCATACAAAGGCTGCAACAATTCCCAGCGGAACCCCAATACACCATGTACCAATAAAATCAATTGCCAGTACATAAGATGTCTTGCCACCACTTCTGATAATACCGCCTGCTAATATCATATTTTCCACCTTTACCGGTGCAAGGAATGCATAGGCCAGCAAAATATATCCTGTCAATACTCTGACCGACTCCTCGACCCTGAATATCTGTACATAAAAGCGTATGGTGAACAGTAGTACTACCGAGAGAACTACTGCACCCAGAAAGCCATACTTCATTAATTTTCTGGAATCTTCATATGCTTCTTCATAAGAACCTTCTCCAAGCTTTTTCCCGATGATAATCCCTGCTGCAGAAGAAAGTCCTGTCATAGCCCCAATCATCAATGACTGAACAGGATTGGTAAGTGTCATCGCCGCACATGCCTGTATCCCTATGTGACCATAAATAATGGCATATACATTTTCTCCCATGCTCCATAAAAATTCATTTAACAGAATCGGCAACAAAATAGCTGAAAAAACCTTTCTATAATTACGACTCCTGTTTTTATCTGCCTGAATATCCTTAGTTTTGTTTTCACCTGCTTCTGCTGATAAATATCTTCTTGACACAAAAAAGAATAATAAGATAAAGAACTCTATGTATCTTGCTATTGTAGTCGCAAGTGCCGCACCAAGAATACCCATTTTGGGCATTCCCAGGTTTCCAAATATGAAAATGTAATTTAAAGATGTATTTACACCTGCTGCTAACAAGCTGGAATATAACGGTAACTTTGCATCTGCGTGGCAACGAAACAAAGTAGACATAAGCATGGACAATGCCATGGGCAGAAATCCGACCGCTATGATACGAAGATAACCGGCCGCTGACTGTACCATCTTCGTATCACTCGCATAAACAGACATGATGTTTTGCGGTATCCACATACTAATTACCTGAAATGCCATGGTAATCATAGCAATTATTTTTAGATTGGAGAAAAAGCTTCTGTGTACGCCTTCTGCATCATTGCCTCCTATATATTGCGCAAACAGGATACCGGCGGCTGTTGCCACCGCTCCCACCACAACTGAAAATAAAGAAGAGAACTTTCCTCCAAGTCCAATTCCCGCTACACTTATACTTCCTAATTGTCCTGTCATAATCTGGTCGATCACACTAAAAGAAGCCTGTATAAGGCTTTGCACCGTAATCGGCAGTGCAATACTTATCACAGACTTCTTAAAAAAATATTCTTGTTTCATTCTTAGCTCCCATCTGCGGCCCTTAGTCACTTGTTCAATTACCTTTTCGGCTATTGAGATAATGGTATGCTAATACTCTTGTTTTTTCAATAGGTTAAGCGCGTAACCCGTTCCAAAATTAACGCCTTATTTTTATGCAGTTTTGTTTATTTCACACTTTCACGAACCACCAATGTCACTGGCAGTACATATTCATCCTTGAAAATCGCATGTTCTCTTTGTTGTTCCAGCATAGACAAGGCCATCCTGGCTCTTACCCTTCCATCCTGATGTACGGTGGTAAGTCTCGGCCTTACCAGATTACTTAGCGGAATGTCATCAAATCCGGCTATCGACATTTGTTCCGGGACTTTGATATTCCGGTCTAATAGAAAGTTCATGAATTCTATGGCATATACATCCGAAACAGCAAAGGCAGCCGAATATTCTAACAGAAAATCTATATGCTGCTGATAAAACAGAATTCTCTCCTGCTTTTCCTGGGGTACGATAACTTGTCTGACCTTTACTTCCTTATACTCTGCTGCTGCTTTTTGCAAACCTTTGTATCTCTCATGATCCATACAGATATCATTGTCAGTGATGCATAAAATCTTTTTATGCCCTTGCTCTATCAGATATCTTCCCATTTGACAGCCACCGTCAACATTATCCACAACAATATTGGCATAACGCTCCATTCTGCCCATGTAGCCATCATACACGACAAAAGGAATATGCATCTGGTTCCTCAGGTTTTCATAATCCTGCTCACAAAAACCAATCACAATAATACCTTCCATATTCCACATGGATGCATACCGGATAATATCATTACAGTTATTTGTTGCCTTAACCATCATAAAGTAGCCTGCTTCTTCAATCTCCTCTGACAAATAATCTATGGATGTGTTGATAAATGGATCCTGTAAAACACGATTTTCATATTTATGATGGTTATTCACAATAATTCCAATAATTCTTGAATTATTCTGGGCCAGCAGCAATCCCGCCATACTCGGAATATACTGTTTTTCTTCCAACAGCTGCTGCACCCGCTTTACAGTCTCATCTGATATTTTCTTTGTTTTTCCATGAATTACATTTGATACCGTCGCAGTACTTAATCCTAATTCGTCTGCAATATCAATTATTCTTATCCGCTTTTCGCCCATTGCCTGCCTCACTGAGTACTTTATCTCACACTTCCCGACATGCCGCTACAAGCGGCACAAAAATCCATGAGAAGAAGACGCTTGCGGCTTCTTCCTGTGTGAGATTTAGTAATTCTTAGATGTAGTTCTTTCGTATCTTAGAATTACTTCTCACACTTGGAATACAGATACTTTCTGAAGCAGGAGGTCAGCAGAAGCCTTCGTCTGCTCCACTCTCTCAATAACTCCGTTGGAATATCCCGCCATCTCACAATTTCTCTGGGCAATGTCTGTGGTTCCGGTGGCACCTTCTTCTGCAGCACTGGATACGGCATCGATTGAAGTAATGATACTTTCCACGGAAGCCAGCAGTTCTTCTGAAACCGCGCTAAACTCAGTAATCATATTAGAGTAATAGTCGGTATCTTTCATATAGTCTTCTGTTACATTATCAAACAGCTCCAGATCATGGGTCACTTCTCCATTCACAAACTCAAGTATCTCATTTGCGCTATTTGAAAGGTTATTTACTGCTTTCATCAGGTTTTCCGTAATTCCCTGAATCTCCATGACGGTATGTTTGGACTGATCTGCAAGCGAACCGATTTCTCCTGCTACAACAGCAAATCCACGGCCTGCTTCACCGGCTCTCGCAGCTTCAATAGAGGCATTTAAGGATAACAGGTTGGTCTGTTCTGATATGCTCATGATAGCGCCGGATAAATCAGTAATCTTTTCTACCACTTTTACCTCATCCAGGGAAGCTCTGATTTTCTTACTTACGTCGCTCTTGACTGCCTCTGTACGCTGCAGGGTCTCTGACAAATCGCTCTTGATATCACTCACACGCCTGGATATGGCAACTGACTCTTCTGCTCTCGCCTGTGCCTGGGTCGCAATATTTTTGGCAACAGTCGATATCTCATTTGATGTGCTGAGTACAAGTTGTGCGGATGCACTTGTCTCTTCCATGCTGGCCGCAAGCTCTTCTGTCGTAGCGGAAACATTTTCGATTTCATGATTGAGTTTATCTACACTGATTTTTACATTATTAACGTTCTGATTGATTACCTCTGCTTCACTCACTGTCTGCAGCACAAGACCTTTTATCTCATTCTTCATTTCATCAGCATCACGTGCAATTTCACTGAATTCATCTTTACCGCTTAATAACTTTGCATCGCCCTGCACAGTAAAATTGCCGTTTTTCATTTCGGTCAAAAATGCCTTTATTTTTTTCATTGCATTATTAATACCGACAATAATAATTACCATCAACAATATCTCAATTATAATTGAGACTACCGATATTACAACCAGTCTTGCTATCACCGCTGTGAGCTTTTTCTGCTGTTCTGATCTCACTGCTGCTACTTCAGCATCGATATCATCTGTATAATTTCCTGTTCCTACCACCCATTGAAACCCTTCAAATACCTTGGTATAAGAGCGTTTTGGCTGATATTCTGTTTCACCCTCTTTGGTAAAATAGTAATCCTCATAATATCCTTCTGAAATATTATTTTTTGATCCTTCAATCATACTTGCAACCATTTTAAAGTTATTGCTGTCTACTGTTTCCAGCCTGTTGGTTCCCTCCGTATCTTTTCCCAACAGGACAACATTATCGCCCTCATAGGTATCAATCCAGAAATAACCGCTTTCTCCATATCGCAGATTCCTTACCAGATCAGCTGCAACGACCTGTGCTTCTTCATAGGTATATTCACCACTCTCATAGGATGCATATACAGATCCGATCAAAGATAATGCATTTTCTACCTGCGTTTTAATCAGATCATCATAGTCACTTCTCAGACTTGCCTCCATCGTATCCAATACCGCTTTGTTATTTTGCGATATGGAATAGATGCTATAACTACTCACAATAATCGTAATAAAAAATACCAATACAACCAATAATGCCAATTTTGTTTTTACCTTCATTTGCGCCTCCATCATAAGTATTTTGAAAGATTTTATGTTGTATTAATAGTACTCTTTTTTGTGACAATTGTAAACATTTTCCTTACTTTTTATACATTATTCGTCATTTTTACCAATGATTTGATTCTATTTTTTCTTTTTCGTTAATGTCTGTCAATTTACAAGGTTCAGCTCTCCCGCTGCTCCTCGTACTGGTCACCGCTGTTTTCCCTATTTAAGGTTCCCTCCAGTTCCATCATCAGAAACTTTGTCAGCTCTCCCACCACCGGTCTGTGCCAGGTTCCCTTCGGGACAATTATGAGCTCTCCGCTCTTTACTAATATCAGGCCTTCATCCTGTCATGGATTCCGGCAGCATTCAGGCAATAAAAGAGGCCGCTGTTTGTGGTCTGGGGCTATGTGTCCTTCCTGACATTGCCGTTGAATCGGAATTGAAATCCGGCCTGCTGACGCGTATCAGCTATAACTGTAACTATAACATTGTATCTCAAACGCTCTATCACAAAGACAAATTTCTGTCGCCTGCCTTAAAAGGGCTGATTGCTTTGGTTTCCAGTCTCCTCATTACATAGAAGAAAAGCGGAAACAGGAACAGGGTTGCAGATATCCAGGCTGTCGGATCCGTAAAGCAGGCTGCTATATATCCATATTTTGGTATCACGATCAAGGCCATCAACGTTCTTGCAACCATCTCGAATACACCCGAGAAGAATGCCGGTGCACTATAACCTAAGCCCTGTATCGTGCTGCGCAGAATATTTAAAAATGCCAGTACAAAATAGAAACACCCAATAGTACCCAGATACTGCTGTGCTTTTTCCAGTATTTCTATATTTCCCTTATCAACAAACAGTGTTGCTATGGTACTTCCAAATAAATTCAGAATCACACCTGCCAGAATGCTATATAATACCCCTATTATCAGACTATCCTTCATTCCTGTCCGAATACGCTTAAGCTTGCCGGCGCCCAGGTTCTGTCCACCAAAAGTAGCCATTGCATTTGCTATGGCATCGTACGGACACATCGCCAGCTGCTTAATTTTCATTGCTGCTGCATACGCAGCCACCACTATGGTTCCAAGGCCGTTAATAGCACTCTGGAGCATGATACTTCCGATTGCTGTAATAGAAAATTGCAATCCCATCGGCACACCAATGCAGATCAGTTTCTTCATTCTGGAGGATTCCATTTTTCTTTCTTCCTTACAGCTTCTTAATATTTCAAAGCGATGTACCATATAGTAAAAACATAAAATTCCTGAAATTGCCTGTGCTGTAATTGTCGCGATCCCCGCTCCCATGACTCCCATATGAAATACAAGAATCAAAAGTAAATCTCCGGCGATATTTAGAACCGTCGATATTGCCAAAAATAAAAAAGGGGTTCGGCTATCCCCCAGAGACCTGATAATTCCTGATAACATATTATATAAAAAAGTAAAGGGAATACCAATAAAAATGATGAAGAGATATTCATATGCGCCGTCCAGGATATCAATCGGAGTTCCCATCCAGATTAATATCTTTCTAC
>JAEWWQ010000168.1 GCA_023458855.1 Bacillota bacterium | reverse complement strand
AACACTGGAAACTATAATATTTTCATAACCAGTCCTTGCTATCATATGATATGGAAGATTTATTTTTTTATTCACAGGCATATCGAATAAATCCAATACTTTCTGCACGTGCCGGGAGGTAATATCCTTACGGCTTCCGGCTACTCTATGCATACACTCCATAATAAGATATTTCTGAATAATACGGTCCAGTTGCCGGAATGGCAAACGTTCTATCCTTAATTCACCCTGTTCCTCCTGCACCAGTTCATCATATGACCTTCTTGTCATTTTCTGAAGCAGGGCTTCTGTTTCTTCCAATATTTCTGCCGTATCATTAATATGTGCTACCACATTTTCACTGATCTGTTTCTCAGCATAAGGAATAATATGATTGCGTATGCGATTCCTTGTATAGATATCTTCTGCATTTGTTCTGTCTATGCAATAGGAAATCTTACGTTCCTCAAGATAGGCTTCTATCTCAGAGCGTTCTACACACAACAACGGGCGGATAATCCGGGCTCTGACTGGTGCAATTCCGCTCATCCCTTTAATACTGCTGCCCCTGAAAAGATTGAACAATACTGTCTCTGCCCTGTCATTCTTATTATGCGCCACTGCTATCTTATTGGCATTTTGTTCTCCTAAGATTCTTTCAAATGCATCATAACGCACCTTTCTGCCAGCTTCTTCCGAAGAAAGATGTTCTCTTTTCGCAACAGCTTCCACGTCTTCTTCTACAAGATAATAGGGGATGGCATGGCTCTCACACAACGCCTTTACATATGCTGCATCTTCGCCCGCTTCGTTTCTCATCTTATGATTTACATGAACCACATAAACAGAAAATGGAATCTGCTTACGAAGTTCTTCCAAAATAAAAAGCAGGCATACGGAATCTGCGCCTCCTGATACGCCAACCACTATGCCATCATTTTCTTCTATCATATGGTATTTATTAACAAAAGCATGTACTTTTTCTATCATTTATCTTCATCTATCCTCATTGCGTCCACAGCAGAAACAACTGTTTCAGACCATTCTATGATATATGATACTTTTTTATACCTTGTGTATCATACTAAATATATCTAATTTTTACAGAAAAATCAACTCTGGCAGGCCTTACCTTCCTCGTTATTCCACACGCCTGCCACGATGACAGTCATGTCATCCCGTATCTTTCCTCCACATGCGCGAATCACAAATTGTAATATCTGATTTGCGATTTCTCTCGGATTCTCAAGTTCGATTCTTTCTATAAAATCCTGAAGAATATAAGAAGCTTCTTCACTTTGGAAAGCCTCTTCTATGCCATCAGAGATCATAATAATATAATCTCCATCTCTTAGCTGTAACCGATTTTCATTTAATTCCATCCGATTAAAAATACCAAGCGGCAGACTGTCTCCCTTTATAACTTCCACCATATTCCTGCGTTTTAAAAATGATGTGCTTGCACCTACTTTTAGAAAAACACAATTTCCGCTTCTCAGGTCAATCTCACACATATCCAGCGTTGACATATTCTGCTCTTCATCGCAGGCAATCAGTGCCCCGTTGATCATCTGGACAGCAGTATGTCTTTCAAATCCGGCTTCGAGCAGTTTCTCCAGCAGATCTACCACCATCCCGCTATCTTCACATGCTTTTTCTCCCGATCCCATACCATCAGAGATAGCACATACAAAACTTCCGTTCCCAAGATCTGTAAAAGAATAATTGTCACCTGACATTGTCTCATTTTCCTTCACAGCTTTTGCAACTCCTGTAAATACTCCAAGTGTTGTCTCTTCCTCAAAAATATAAATATCTGTAACATTGCTAAGAAAAGCAAGACTATTTTTATTTGGAACTAATCTGCGGTTTAAAATCACAGATAACAGGCCCGCCACCTCTTCCGTCTCAAAATGTCTGTTTCGGATTGCTTTCATCTGCAGACTGACTTCTATGTGTCCGTTCGGATGCTCCATCATATAGATTGTCTGTACTGCTATTCCGTGTGACTTTAATATCTGAACAATCTGCTTCTGTTTTTTTTCACCTATTTTAATTAGGTGAAAGGATTCTTCTGCAACATGAGTCATGATCTGTGCCATTTCTTTCAGGTGATCTGCCAGAATTTCCCGATTTTCGCAAAGTCTTCTTTGACATAATGCATTTTGCTTATCTATCACAGCTTGTCCGCTTACTGGTACATAAGTAAATGTTCTGGCAAGATCACGAAAAGTATCTGCATAGCCTAGCAGTTTCTTCTTACCATAATCCGGCAATAACATTACTTCTATTTCTGGTTTTCCTATCTTTTCTCGTCTTAACATACCATTCCTCCCCTTCCTGCAAAGGAATATTATATAGGATGGATATAAAAATATTTTGTCAAACGATTGCTTAAAACACATAAATTTTTAGACAAAAAATGCGGATTGTCCAAAGACTTTCCGCATCTGTCATTCATATTTAAAAACGATCTCATCATCATTTACTAAGCCTAATTTATCTTTTGCAACTTCTTCTGCATATTTTTTAGTCTTAGTATATTTACTGAATTCTTTAATATCTTCCTGCCGTTTCTGCTCTTCGGCGATCTGCTGCTCCAATTGTTCTTGTCTCGCAAGATAAGTTTCCTGCTTGCTCTTCAACTCAATGCTCTTTATTGCAACAACTACCAGTAGCATAAGAACAACTGTCATAACCAAAAACATGCCTAAGCGATTTTGCCTTTTTTTTCGAATCGCGATTTTTCGTGACATCCGTGTCCCCCCTGCTCCCAATGTGCTCCCAATGCGATATCTTGATACTATACCCATTATTGTTTACATAATACTATCTTAATCATTTTTATAAAAGCAGTCAACCGGTACTTTAGTACCATCATGCATTTTCTGAATAAAATCCTTACCTTCTTAAGAATTCTTTTTATGATACGTAGCAGAAAGCAAAGCGGCTTTAAAAATATAAGTATGATTTTTTTTAATAAGTGTAAAAGTTTTTGTAAAAATAAAGTGACATATTTTACAAAAAAGCGTCCAAATAAGATTTTATATAGTATCATACCCAAAGCAGCGCCAACTATTGCAAACCACCGAAGCATTCCGTTATTCTCCTGATACAGCATCAGAAATATTTTAAATGAACATACTATCCAGAAAAGCATATCCTCTATTGATATAAAAAAAAGATTATGCGTTACAATTCTACGAAAAATACGAATCCAATCATATATAAAAGTAATAAAAACGCCCAAAACAATAGCATGCATTAAAAAATAAATTTCCTGCATTATGTTTGCACTCATATGACACCTACTTAAATAATTTTGTTAAGAATGATTCGCCTTTAGCAGCATATCCGCCTGTTTCAGAATAGGTAAGACTATCTATCTTACCATCGACATCCACTTCTCCCTTTTCCAGCGTCAAGCGGTTTACATGCAGATCAGTGCCTTTGATCATCAGCATTCCCTGATCCGTTTCCAAAAGAATCTCATTAATATCAAAAGAAAGTACGTCTGATACACCATTGATGGTACATGTCCTTCTATTTGTCATCATTAATTTGTGCAATCTTTGCTTGGTACTATTTAATTCTTCCATATATGATAGCCCCCACATTCTTCTTTTTGCACTAACTATTATATTATTTGAGAACCTTATTTATGCTTATAAATATTTAAACAGTTCCTTTGCTTCTTCTTTTTTTACCGTCTCCTGTACATCAAGAACTTCCACTTTCACATCCTTGTTTCCGAACTGAATGGTAATGGTATCCCCTGTCTTTACAATCGCAGAAGCTTTTGCCGGTTTATCATTAACGAGGACCCGCCCCGCATCACAGGCCTCATTGGCTACAGTACGCCGCTTAATTAGTCTTGACACCTTTAAATATTTATCTAATCTCATATTACATTGCTCCTTCATGAACATTTTTCTCATTACCCGCATATATAAAAAGAAGCCTGGTATCGCGCACATATACGTTGCTACCTGACTTCTTTATTACGGATTGTTAAACGCTGTCAACAATCTCATTATCTGCCCATTGCTGTTTTTTTAACTTCTTAATTATTTAGCATTTACTAAATCTTTTAATGCTTTACCAGCTTTGAACTTAGGAGCTTTAGAAGCAGCAATTTTCATTACTTCACCGCTTTGAGGATTTCTTCCTTCTCTAGCTGCTCTTTCAGAAACTTCAAAAGTACCAAATCCTACTAATTGGATTTTTTCACCTTTTGTTAATTCTTCAGCAACTACATCCGTAAATGCTTTTAATGCCTTTTCAGCATCTTTCTTTGATAATTCAGCTTGTTCAGCGATAGCTGCAACTAATTCTGTCTTGTTCATTTTAGAACTCCTCCTCTTATAATGAGTTTTTATTTTATTTTTGTATTCCAAGCGTTCTTTTATGCAAAACACCTATAAATATTTATAGACGGTTTTACAATTTTTGTCAAGGTGAATTTGCCTTTTTATCAGTATTTAAGGCAATTTTAGGCTATTCTTACGGTATCAGCTTTTCTGTTTCGTATAAATCTATCGTATCCTCTATTTTATCATTTAGAATTTGTTCCTGTGCTATTTTATATTTTCTTGCAATATTAGAAATTTCCCAAAGCATATCCGCAATTATTTTCTGTATGATCTGTGTTTCCTGTGATGCCTTTGCGCCTTTCTTCGTTTGTTCTATTGATAATAGTCTTTCCACCGATTCCTGTAATTTATACACGGATTGTTCATAAGAATCTGCCTGTTTATATAATTTGTCAATTTTCTTCATCACCTTTGGTGCTCTGGTCAATGCCGGTAATTCGTGAGGTATTTCACGCAATGGAGATTCTATCCAGTCCTTGTCCTCTTTTTCTTTTCTTTTAATATCATCCCAGTTTTTTAATACCTCATCAGAATTATCTGCAACGGTATCCCCAAATACATGCGGATGCCTGCGAATCATCTTTTCACTTACTTCCTGCACTACGTCCTCCCACGTGAACAGGCCTTCCTCTGAAGCAATACAGCTGTGCATTACTACCTGAAGTAATAAGTCTCCGAGTTCTTCCTTCATATTATCCGGATTCCCCGTCTTATTATAGATACGAATAGAGGATACTAATTCTGCCGCTTCCTCCATAACACAAGGCTTGAGGCTTTCATGTGTCTGCTCTCTGTCCCATGGGCATCCTCCTTCTGCTCTTAAAGTACGTATGATCTCTAAAAAATCATCTATTGTATAGTTCATCTTTCTCCTGTCTTTCTAATCCGTTGTTGTGGAACTGCTTACGGATGGCACCAAATCGGCAAAAGAATATGTAATATCCTTTGCAGTACTATCCAGTTGCAATGTATAGCTCTTTGTCTGATATCCGGTTTTACGTAAAGACACAATATGCGTTCCGGCTGACTTCGTAAAGTTTGTTGGCGCTATACCAATGTAATTACTATCCAGATATACCTCTGCACCCTCCGGTGAATCAATATACACTTTATTCAACGCAGAGGACGCTGCCGATTGGGTTACTGTATTATTAGAAGATTGGGTATTGGCATCTATGAGCGAATCACTGTCTGTATCTGTATCTGTATTCGTTGTTTTATCGCTGCTGTTCTCCGAAGCAGACACAGCCTCTAATTCTACGTTGATCGTCGCTTTTTCCTGACCTACCTTTATATATTGCGTGATTGTCTTATATCCATCTGCCTTAACTATCATCTGGTGAATACCATATTCCAAGGTTACCACCTGGGTCTGATCCTTCAATTCTCCGTCAATATATAAACTTGCTGTAGATGGGTTAATTGAAAATAATATATTCCCATATTTTATCTCTTCCGGCTGGATGTCTCCAACGTCTAATTCCAGTTCTCCGTCCCGTTCTATCGTTACTTGTTTTGTCCCTTCAATTCTGGTATTTGTCAATAGCACCTGGTAAGTACCTTCCGGAACTACTAATAGCATATTTTCAGTTATTGGCTGAATTACTTTCTGGCCAACTTCAATCCACCCTCCGATAAAGTATTGGTCATTAGTCAGTCTCAGATAACCATGCCCTTTATCAACAGTAATACTGTATACCGTATGGTCAATACCTTTCACGGTAAGAATATCACTCGCATTCAGGTCCATCAGTTCTCCCTGTACATTGTTAGATATGATCGGCACTTTTTGATACAGTTCAAACTCCTCACTGCCTATTTTCATAATCTTGTTATTTCTTCCGAATTCAAATTTCTCCACATCCGAATAAGACCAGGCTTTTGCCGAAACTTGTATACTGTTCAATCTTTTTGAAAATTTCACAAACGTAATATCTGCAATTTCCCCTAACGGTACCTGAGACATTGATATTCCCTGACTATATTTATCTTGTATCTTGGTTGCGCCGTCATATTTTAAGGTATATTTTTTACCGACCTGCGTATTTAAAAAGGTAATGGTATTTTCTTCTTCATTTCTGCTGACTACAATTGCAGTATCTGCTGAATCATAATAACCAATATCCGATTTGATAAATCCGGTTCCCATATCTTCCTGCTCAGAGCTGCCCTGATCTGAAAAAGCACAAGCACTGCATATCAGAACTATTATCAACAGAATCCCCCATATTTTTATCTTCAAAGGTATACCTCCGATATCTTTTGTTTTTCTATACTATAGCATGAACAATCAAAAAAGAAAACTACTCAAAAACTGCTCTTTTGCGGTTTCCTGGGTAATTAATTTTTGTAATTTATCCATATGTCTCATTGGTATCCATGATTTTCCGCTATTGTAATAAAAGTTTACAATCTTCCAAAATTTTTCCGGATACCACAACCTAAAGTACAACTGCTTTTTTTCTAATTCGTTCAGAGGCTTTACTTCTTCATAAGCCACTAATAATTCTTTTCCGAGAATTTCAGACCACCCATTCTTCTCGAGTACTTTTCGCATGAATAAATAAAGATCCCGAATCTGACAATCCAGTACATATTTTTCAAAATTAATGACGGAAACTCCGTTATTGCTTATGAGAATATTATGATATTGATAATCACCATGGCATAAGCTTCCAGCCCGGCGCACCTCCTGATATAGAGGAGTCCAATCAACCTGAATAATCTCTTTATAGGCGATCAATGCCTGTTCATAGAAATAATCATAGTGTTGCATCAGATAAACCTCAAAATCTGTTTTCTGCCCTTTGGCACGAATAAAATTCTTAATCCGTTTTAATTCCTTATTGTGTTTTTCATATTCTCTTGCTAATTGTGCTATCGGTAAGAGGATACATTCCTTCTCTGTATTCATCTGCATTACAAGATGTAAACGTGCCAGATGGGATACGGCCTTTCTACACTCCTCTGCATCCCAGATATTACATTCTTTTCCCTCCAGATATTCTTTTACAATATATACTTTCTTATCTGTATCTGTTGTCAGAATATCGCCCTCTTTATTTTTTTCAAAAGCATCCACATAAGGAAATCCTTCTTTTTTAATATGATGAATCAGGGTGTCCTGCAAAAGGACTTTTTCCTTTGGACCTGTATACTCTTTTAAAATCCTGGTGCCCGAGTTTGTCTCAAAAAGAATAGCGCCCCGTCCTTTCCAGGTACGAAGCACTTTCAAATCATAATTCTCCAATACATTTACTGCTTTATCATCCACATTCATAC
>JAEWWQ010000167.1 GCA_023458855.1 Bacillota bacterium | reverse complement strand
ATGTAAAGTGTTAAATGGATTGATTCCTCATTTCATTACGGGAGAGTTTGAAGGCAAGGTAGAAGTTGGTGGCTTGGATACCATAAAGTCAGATGTGGGAAGTCTGGCCTGTAAGGTAGGATATGTTTATCAGGACTTTGAAAACCAGATCGTCAGGCCGACGGTATTAGATGATGCATCTTATGCCTGTATGAACTATGCAATGCCCGATTACAAAGAGAGGGCCATGGAAGCATTGAAATATTGCGGACTTGCTGGAAAAGGAAGTGACTATATATGGCAGTTATCCGGCGGTCAGAAACATCTGCTGGCACTGGCTGGTGCAGTATCGTTACAGCCTGACATTCTGATTTTGGATGAACCTATTGCCCAATTGGACCCAAAGCACGCAGATCAGATATATGAAGTATTAAAAGAGTTAAATGAAAAGCATGGAAAGACGATTATTGTGATTGAGCATCATACAGAATATATCGCTGATTACTGTAAAAATGTACTATTATTAAACAATGGTCAGGTACAGTGGAAACTGCCTGTTGATGAGGCTCTTTGTAAAGTTGATGAATTACAGCAATGTAATATCTTCCCGCCGCAGGTAACAGTTGCTGCATATCGCATGAAAGAAGCTGGCAGGCTTGCAAAAGATATAAGACTTCCCATAACGGTTGAACAAGGAGCGAAGACCTTTAGACAGCTTATATGGAAACGTCCTGCCTTCACCCCAGTCAGCGGTGAAAGAAGAAAACAAGAAAGAAGAGTGGCCTCTTTCCGTGATGTAAAGGTATCTTATAGAGCGGTAAAGGGGGATGACCACATTGTATTTGATGGATTGAATCTGGATATCTACCATGGAGAGAAAATTGCCTTGATTGGGTCAAACGGGGCAGGTAAATCAACATTGATGAAATTGATGATTGGTCTGTTAAGAGCAAAAGATGGAGAAGTCTTGCTTAACGGAGGCAATATCAAAAATATAAAAGAAGAGGAGCTGTCCAGACAGATTTCTCTTGTGTATCAGAATCCTGAAGAGATGTTTATCAAAGATTCGATCGAGGCGGATATTGCATATGCAATGCAGGTACGCGGCGTGAAAGACTGGGAGACACGGACAGCGGAGCTGTTGAAACGTTTCCGCCTTACAGAACTTAAGAATAGGGATGGCCGTCTTTTATCCGGAGGTCAGATGAGAAGGGCAAGTCTGGCAATTGGAATCGCTTTGAACCCAGCGATATTATTACTGGATGAACCGACTGCCAATCTGGACATTGCCACTCGAAAAGAAATTATGCAGACATTAAATGACATGAAAAATATTACCGAATCTGTCATGATTGCGACTCATGACATGCAGCTTGTGTGTGAATGGGCTGAAAGAATCATCGTGCTGAATCAGGGAAAGGTGGTCATGAGCGGTACGCGGGACGAGATATTTGGCAGCCAAAATATCAGGGATATGGTAGGAATCCGTCCGCCGCAGATCTTTTCAATGGGACAGGTATTGGATGAAGAGGCACTATTGTTTACGGTAGATGAATTTGTACAAGGTTTTTTATCAAATGGAGGGAAGGATAATGCGTGAGAAACTTTCGGAAAACATTTTAAATAAATTTTCCATTGATTTTTTAAGAAATCAGGTATTAAAAAATGCATATGGAAATGATGATACAGTCATTGCAGCATTGGACCCCCGCGTTTTATTATTGTGGTATTTATTCTTTGGACTTGTTCCATGGTTCGCAAATGATGTTGTATTTTTGCTTGGATGTTTTGTACTGGTAGCGGTGACTACCATACTTGCCAGGATCGCCGGACTGGTTTTGCTGCTTTTTGGAGCAGGCGTTTTTTCGCAGACAGGTTACTTATTTTTAGTCACTCTGTTATTTGATGGAAATGCATCCGCCATTCTTCCATTGTTGATTCTGACATTAAAAGTTGCGACTGTTTCACTGGCATCTATTACAGTGTTCTCCGGACTTGATCCGGATCGATTGTCTAATGGACTAATGTGGTATGGATGCCCGGAGAGACTTTCCTTTTCAATTTCTTATGCATATCGGATGCTTCCGATACTAATGGAAGAGTTCCAAAGCGTACTGTTGTCCTACCGGTTGAGAGGCAATCCACCGGAGCATAGCACTTTAATCGGCAAGATTCGTTACTTGATTTATCAGGTAAAAATTATTATCTATGCATTCTATCCTTTGATGCTGAATACGGCAAAACGTTCACGCACAACAGTTGAGGCACTGGAGATGAAAGGCTACCGTTATGCTGCAACCAATAAAGAAGTAAAGAAGATGAAGTTATCCTCTTTAAAAATTACCTGTAATGATTTACTTTTTATTGCCACCTCTTTCTTGTGGGTAGCGATTACAATACTTGTATCAGATTTTATCTAATCTATTAAATATGGTCTGATCGGAAGGGAGACAAATCTTTGTATATAGATTTTCATACACACGGAAAACTGGCAAAGAAACTGCCGTTTTCAACAATTTATACAGACTGGCTTTTAAATGAGGCACAAAATGCAGGATTAGATGCAATCTGTCTGACAGAACATTTTAATACACTTCATTTTGCAGAATTATATCGTTACATCTGTTCTGTCAGCAAACGGGAAGGTGATACACTGTTATTGGAAAATGGACTTCGTCTATTTCCTGGCATGGAGACAGATGTAGCGGAGGGCGGTCATATCCTGTCAATTGGACCGTTGGAAGTGATTCTGGAATTGAATAATAGGCTGGAATCTTATAAGGAAAAAGAAAGATTCCTGAAATTTTCCAATCTTATGGAGGTATTTGAGGAATATCCGCTGCTGATAGGTGCAGCCCATCCATTCCGGGCTGGAGGACATATTCCAGAGCTTAATATAGAAGAACTAAAACGCCTGGACTTCCTTGATTTAAATGGGAAGGATGTTGCAGTGGACCGCCAACGGACGGAACAACTGACTTATGAGATGGCAGAACGGCTTGGGAAACCGATAGTCGCAGGAAGTGATACACATCAGGCAGTGCAGTATGGCTGTATCCGAAATAAGTTCGATGAGACTTGTTCCACAATAGACATGCTAAGAAATGAGATGCTGGCAGGACACTATGAAACAGAGATTAGTTCAGATGTAACTTTTCGTGTAAATACAGCAGGATTGATGAAACGCACATTAAAAGAAATTCATGCATTAGGTGGAGATTATGTATCTGTTCTGGTGCGGACATTTGAGATATAATAGGTTGAATAGATACGACAAGGAGATAGAACGATGCAGTTAGAATTTCCGATAATGCCGCCATGCTTTACGAAAGCGGAAGAAAAGATCATAGAATATATCTCAGGTCATACGGACGAATTTCTGTTTGTTAGTATTGGGCAGCTCTCTGAACATCTTGGAATGTCAGATGCAACCATTTCAAGATTCGCACGTCATGTAGGGTGTAAAGATTATAAAGAACTAAAGGCAGTAATTTTGAGACAATCTTCAGTAGACGGTCCGGTGATAAAAATGGCAGAAACATTGAATAAAGAAGATAAGTTTTCTGTTGAAAGCTGGATTATGCACCAGCAGGTGTGTCTGAAAAAAACCATGGAACAACTTGAAAGTACCAAATTCCAGAGGGCCGTAGATGAAATTGTATCTGCCGAACATATATTTATCCATGGTAAAAGCGCATCTGCGTCATTAGCACAATTACTATTTTATCGGTTACGACGTCTGGATATACCAGTAATGATGCTGCCTTCGGGCGGCTCAGAAGTAATAGAAGGACTTGCACATACAAAAGAAAAAGATTTAATTATAATGTTCAGCTTCTCTAAAGTATCAAAAGAAGGAAAATTGATTTTGGATTACCAGAAGGAAGCAGGATATCACACTCTGGCATTTACCAGTCGTCTGTATATGCCGAAAGATCAGATGGCAGATACCGATCTATATGTATATCGCGGAGAAGAAAGGGAATATCATTCCATGACTGCACCTGCGGCGATTGTAGATGCACTGGTCCTTGCAGTCTCCGCGAAAATGGGAACAAAATCCATTGAGAGATTAAAAGAGATCCATCGGTTAAAAAAGCAATATATGGAAGATTGATTTACATCTACAATGGACAATCAGCCCTTTTTCCGTTTAGAGAATCTGGTTGAAATAATAAAATAATTATACAAAAGTCAATAATTTGACTTTCGATGCAGTGTTATGTTATACTTTTTAAGAATCATAGTTGAAGTAAGTAATAAAAGTAGTTTTAGTACCGAGCGTAAGTATGTTTTAACTATAAAATAGATTTAAGGTTAGGTACTTAGGATAGGATTGTTGGAAGATAAGTAATTCTATTGTGTAAATATTAAGTGATGAAATTATTACTGAAAAAACAATTTTTAGAACTGGGGTCTGCACAGGCTCAGATGGGAATGTGCTATACTATCATCCGGTGGTATAATGTGAGTCATCTTTAAGGCGAAACTTAGACACTCTAACTCTATTTATCAGAATAGGGTTAGGGTGTCTTTTTTATATCATAGGAAATTGTGAAGAAATTCATATGTGGACTTGTCCGGTTTGTTTATATAATTAGAAAAGGAGGCAGAAATGACAAAAGTAAAAGTAAAAAATCTTTACAAAATTTACGGTCCTAAGCCCAAAAAGGCTCTGGAACTTGTAAAAAATGGTATTACAAAAGAAGAATTATTAAAAAGAACAGGGAATGGAATAGGAATCAATAATGCAGGTTTTGAGGTGTCAGAAGGTGAGATATTCGTTGTAATGGGATTATCGGGAAGCGGAAAATCAACTATGATCCGCTGTCTCAACCGTCTAATAGAACCCACTGACGGAGAAGTCATCATTGACGAAGAAAATATATGTGCCTGTGATGATAAGAAACTGTTAGAGATCAGAAGAAAAAAAATAGCCATGGTTTTTCAGCATTTTGCATTGTTTCCGCACAGAACAGTTGCAGAAAATGTAGCATATGGATTGGAAGTCCAAAAAGTGGATAAGGAATTCAGAAAGAAAAAAGCATATGAATCATTAGCCATTGTCGGGCTGAAAGGCTATGAAGAGTCTTATCCAAGTGAATTAAGTGGTGGAATGCAGCAAAGAGTAGGTCTTGCCAGGGCACTGGCAACAGATGCAGATATCCTGCTCATGGATGAAGCCTTTAGTGCATTAGATCCATTGATACGCACTGAAATGCAGGATGAGCTCGTAGCACTACAGGAAAATATGAAAAAGACGATTATTTTTATCACACATGATCTGGATGAAGCATTAAAAATAGGTGACCGTATTGCGATCATGAAAGAAGGAGTGATCGTTCAGGTCGGTACCCCCGAAGAGATACTGGAGCATCCGGCCGATGAATATGTAAGAACGTTTATCAAAGATGTGAACAGAACAAAAGTATTGACAGCATCTACGGTAATGAAAAAGCCGGATCCGATCATAACACAAAAAGACGGCATTCGCATGGCAGTCAGAAAAATGGAAGAAGCAAAGATTTCCAGTATATTTGTTGTAAACAAAGAAAAAATCTTACAAGGTATTATCACCATTGATTCAGCAGTTGAAGCACTTAAAAATGGAGAATCCGATATTAGTAAATTACTGATTCAAGATATGGAAAAAGTCGGACCGGATACATCTTTGATCGATTTACTGCCGCTTGCAGTTCATACCAAATATCCGATAGCGGTCGTAAATGATCAGGACAGACTGCTGGGAATTATTGTAAGGGTCACTGTGCTTGCAGGGATAGCCGGAGAGGAGATGGAAAATGTTTAGATTACCTTTAGGAGATTATTTTGAAGTAATAATAGATTGGCTGAAAGATCACGGAGATTCATTTTTTGACGGAATGAAAGATGGCGTGATGTTTATTATAGACCGATTAGAAGATTTTTTGGTTTTTATTCCATGGTGGTTGTTGATCATTGTGGTGGTACTGCTTGCATGGCGAATATCCGGGAAAAAACTGGCACTATTGTCGGCTATTGGTCTTTGTTTGATATATTCCATTGATTTGTGGGATGAAATGTTGGAAACACTGGCGTTGGTCTTCAGTTCGACTTTGCTGGCTTTGTTGATCGGAATTCCAATGGGAATTTGGATGGCTAAAAAAGAGATGGCAGAAAAGATGATCAAACCGATTTTGGACTTCATGCAGACGATGCCTGCTTTTGTTTACTTGATTCCGTCCGTTATTTTTTTTGGATTGGGAAAAATGCCGGGAGCGATCGCGACTATAATATTTGCCATGCCGCCGGTAGTACGTCTGACGAACCTCGGGATCAGACAGGTCCCGGAAGATGTAATAGAAGCTGCAGTTTCGTTTGGATCGACATCGGGACAAATGCTTCGTAAGGTACAGATCCCGCTTGCCATGCCAACGATATTGACAGGCGTGAACCAGACGATCATGCTTTCCCTTTCTATGGTTGTCATTTCAGCTATGATCGGAGCGAGAGGACTTGGGGAAATCGTTCTGAACGGTGTGACCCAGATGCAGATCGGAAAGGGATTTGAAGGGGGTATTGCTGTAGTTATCCTTGCTATCATTCTGGATAGGCTGACACAGTCGATCGGGAAAAAATCAGGAAGGAAAAACTAGGGATAATGACCAGTTACTAAATAATATGATACCAGGGTCAAAAGGTCATTTGTTTCATGCTTGCATGAAATAGCATGACTTTATGACCCGCAAAACATGAGAAAGTAGCCCGAATAGGGCGGATTTCGAATGTTTTTAGGATTGTGAGAGCACAAAGTGCGTAACAATCCGTAGGTATCAGGGGGCAAAATACCTTTTGCCCCCGACATCATAAAATAATAAAAAGGAGATCACTATGAAAAATTCATTAAAAAAATGTATCGTTATGCTATTAACGATGACAATGTCAGGGTTCATACTCGCAGGCTGCGGCGATACCGCCGAAAGTTCCAAATCTTTAGAAACAGAGAGTACCGTTCTCAAAGAGGAATTAAATGATAATACAACGGATACTGTGAACGAAGAGAAAGGTACTATTAAATTAGTCTATGTTAATTGGGCAGAAGGAATTGCCATGACCAATCTGGCAAAAGTCATTTTGGAAGATAAAATGGGTTATGATGTTGAAGTGACGATGGCTGATGTAGCACCTATCTTTACTTCTCTTTCAAGTGGAGATCAGGATGTATTTATGGATGCATGGCTGCCAATTACTCATAAGAGCTATATGGATGAATATGGTAAAGAGTTAGAAGATCTTGGTAACAATTTTGAAGGAGCGAAGATCGGGCTGGTCGTACCGTCCTATATGGATATTAATAGTATTACAGAGCTGAACGACTTAGCGGACGATTTGGACGGGGAAATTATCGGAATTGATTCCGGAGCAGGAATCATGACAACAACAGAAGAAGCGATCGATACTTATGATCTTGATTTGGAATTGCTGCCAGGAAGTGGTCCGGCCATGACAGCAGCTTTAGGTACCGCAATTGAAAATGAAGAACCTATCGTTGTTACCGGGTGGGAACCACACTGGAAATTTGCAAGATGGGATCTGAAATTCTTAGATGATCCGGAGGGTGTTTACGGAGACTCTGAAAATATTCATACCATCACAAGAAAAGGGTTTAGCGGGGATATGCCTGAAGCAGCAGAATTCTTCAAGAATTTCTTTATGGACAGCCAGCAGTTGGGTGATCTGATGGGGGCAATCTCTGACAGCGATGAAGATCCTGAAGTTGTAGCAAAAGA
>JAEWWQ010000166.1 GCA_023458855.1 Bacillota bacterium | reverse complement strand
GATCTCATCCTCTCTGTCACAGATGATTCTCAGTGCAACCGATTGTACCCTTCCGGCACTTAATCCTCTTTTCACCTTTACCCATAACAGGGGCGAGATTCGATATCCCATCATGCGATCCAGTATTCTTCTGGCCTGTTGGGCATCTACCAGATTCATATCTATTTTTCTGGCATTTTTTAAGGAATCTTTTACTGCATTCTTTGTTATCTCATTAAATGTGATACGGTATACTTCTTTATCCTGTAGCTTTAATGCCTCATATAAATGCCATGAAATTGCCTCTCCCTCACGGTCCGGGTCAGTAGCAAGGTATATTTTTTCTGCTTTTTTCACTTCTTTACGTAATTTTGCAAGAATATCTCCTTTCCCGCGAATGGTAATGTATTTTGGTTCATAACCATGCTCTATGTCTATTCCCATCTGACTTTTAGGTAAATCTCTGACATGTCCGTTACTCGCCGCTACTTCATAATTAGCTCCCAGGAATTTCTTTATTGTCTTAACTTTTGCAGGTGATTCAACAATCACTAGATATTTTGCCATACATGCTTCCCCTTATTCATGGTTGTTATCCCGTTTTTCTGTCTCTATTTTATTTCAATTTCTATGTACAAGTAATCGTGAAACACTATACACCATATTTTCTTTTGTTGCAAGATTATTCTTTTTAATTTATTATGATTTTATAATTATATCCTCTTACTATATTAATAGAAGAAACACATTTTATTTTCCTGCCAGGCAATATTGTCCACCAATCTGTGTAATATATCCGTTCATCTGCAAATGCAATAATTGTTGCATCAGAAGAGGAATTGTAAGTCCACACATAGCTGAATTCTGCACTATTTTTCCCAGAATTGTCTCTGCTGACTGCGGAAAATAATCCAGGTGTTTCAATATCAATCTGCACAATTCTCCTTCTTCATCAGACGGCAAAATATAGTTCCTGTCATTTTTCTTTTCTGATATTTCCGGATTTACACCGTTCATCTGCATACCGGCAAGTTCCTGCAATAAGTCCTCCGGTGATAAGACGATGCCTGCCCCTTGCTTAACCAGTCGGTTGCATCCAAAACTTAACGCATCCGTAATCCGCCCCGGAACTACATAAACCTCTTTTCCCTGTTCCAGCGCCATATCAACCGTAATTAACGTTCCGCTTTTTTGTTTTGCCTCAATGACCAATACCGCATCCGACAATCCACTGATAATCCTGTTCCTCGGTGGAAAATTCTGTGGTTTTGGCAAGGTTCCCGGAATATATTCAGACAAAACTCCTCCATGTTCTGGTATTGTATGATAGATTTCTCTATTGTTCTCTGGATAGCAGATATCGACTCCGCATCCCAATACAGCAAATGTATCTCCGCCTGCTTCCATGACTGCTTTCTGGCTGATTCCATCAATACCGCTTGCCAGTCCACTTACCACTTGTATCCCCGCACTGGCAAGTCTGGCGGCAAATTTTCCTGCAACATAACGCCCATACTCTGAGCAAAGTCTTGCACCGATGACCGCCACAGTCTTCTTATATTCCTTCGGCAATCTTCCCCTCACATAAATTGCATAAGGAGCGTCTGGTATATTGCGCAATCTGTCTGGATATTCCGGATCATTCCAGGTATAAAAGTGAATTTTCTTTTTTTCTAATTTTTCGTATTCCGTATATAAGTTCCACGACTTCTTACTGTTTTTTAAATAATTCAATTGGGCGGGCCTTAAATATTCTTTTAACTCATCTTCTGTCATATAATACGTATTTTCAGCAGTTTTTGTTACTGACAACAGATTCTGTATTGTTCTATTTCCGATTCCCTGAATAGAATGCAGCCAGTATGCATATGGCTGTTCCCTCATCAACTCGATATTTCTTTCACTTTTCATATTATGCTTTACTTCTCTCCCAGTATTTTTGATCCACGATACGATAACAAATCGCTTCACTTACGTGAATTTCATGGATTTCTTCTGATCCTTCCAAATCTGCAATTGTCCTTGCCACCTTTATAATTCTATGATATGCTCTGGCACTTAAATTCATCGTTTTAAATATTTCTTCCATCAAATGCTGCTCTTTTATACCTAACGCACAATACTTCTGTATATCCTTCGCTCCAACATCTGCGTTAAACCGATATGCTGTCCCCCTGTAACGATATTCCTGAAGCTGCCTTGCTCCCATTACACGATTCCTGATCTGTTCACTTGTTTCATTTTTTTCATGTCTGACCAATTCAGCTATTTCTATATTCGCTGCTTCCACGCAAATATCAACCCGGTCAAGAATCGGTCCTGATATGCGGTTCAAATATCTATGTATCTCATAGGGTTTACAATTACATCGGTTCCTATCCGGATAGTATCCACACGGACATGGATTCATTGCGCCCACCAGCATAAAATCTGCCGGATAGGTAAATGTACCGCTGCTTCTCGCAATATGAATTTTTCTGTCTTCCATTGGCTGTCTCATAATTTCAACTGTAGACCTTTTAAATTCTGGTAGTTCGTCCAGGAACAGGACGCCTCGATGAGCAAGACTCATGACTCCCGGGCGGGGAATTCGTCCACCTCCGGCCAACGCCTGCTCAGATATGGTATGATGCGGATCTAAGAAAGGCCTGTTTGTAATAAGCACTTCCTCCTGGTTTAAAAGTCCGGATACACTATAAATTTTAGATACCTCAAGACTTTCCGACATGGTAAGCGGCGGCAGTATGCTGGGTATTCTTTTGGCTATCATGGTTTTTCCAGAACCTGGAGGACCTATGATAATTACATTATGGAATCCGGCAGCCGCCACCTCTACAGCTCTTTTTACAATATTCTGACCACTAATATCTGCAAAATCACCCTCCCCATTTTCCAATTGATTCCAAAAAAGTGCTTCTGTATCAATTATCGTCGGCGCAATCATCTCATTTTTTTGTTTTTCCGGTGCGGCAAGATAGGCAAGTGTCTGATTCAGATCCAGCACTCCGATGATTTCTATATTCTGTATTACAGCTCCTTCGGCAGCATTTCCAGAAGGCACAATGCATCTTTTGTATCCTCGTTTTGCAGCTTCCATGACGATGGGCAGAATTCCATTCACCGGTTTCACCTCACCTGCCAGCCCCAACTCTCCTATCACCACTGTATTATCCATATATTCTTTGGGTATATATCCAAGCGAAGTCAGAATGCCAATTGCAATAGGCAGATCAAATGCCGAACCTTCTTTTCTGATATTGGCAGGGGACAGATTTACGGTAATCCGCACAGGTGGCAATGTAATACCTGCATTTTTTAGTGCCACCCGCACTCTTTCCCTCGCCTCCCTTACTTCAATACTAAGAAAACCCACCATATCAAATCCGGGTAATGCTTGTGCTACATCC
>JAEWWQ010000165.1 GCA_023458855.1 Bacillota bacterium | reverse complement strand
ATTCTCCTGTTACTGATTTATTTTAATTTTCAATTTTTTTCTATCTGTTTCCTTTTAACGCTTTGATTAAGTATAAATCTCCTTATTTGAAAAGTCAACAAATACGTCACTAATTTTGTTTTATTTTTGTGGTTATTTTAATTTTTATATGTTGTTTTATGTAGTATTTGTTGACTTTTACATTTGCAAAGTGCATAATCAGGATAAGAAAGACGTAATATAGTTTGGGAAATTACAACTTTTTTCTGTAGGAATTCCAGAAAGGTATTTATCACTATGATTTTATTAGATATGCACACGCATTCCATTGCCAGCGGACATGGAACGCAGGATACGATAACAGATATGACTCGTCTTGCTGCCAAAAGCGGACTTCAGATACTTGGTATTTCTGACCATGGTCCTGCAACACCTTCTGCAGGTACCGTTTCTTATTTTAAAAATTTAAATCTGGCACCAAAGATGCGTTGCGGTATTCGTACTCTGTATGGGGTTGAATTAAATATTCTTGATTTCGAAGGAACCGTTGATTTAGACGCTGATATACTTTCCGGTCTTGACTATGCCATCGCCAGCATACACGATCTTCCAACTGCTCCGGATTCTAAGTACAAAAATACCGAAACCTACATAAAAGCCATGCAGAATCCTTACGTCAAAATAATCGGGCACTGTCACAATTCCAAGTATCCGGTTGACTTTTCTGCCCTTGCACAGGCCGCACAGGAATATCATGTACTACTGGAAATAAACAACGCATCACTTACACCGGACAGTGAACGTGATAATAGCTGCGGCAATTGTCTGCACTTACTTCGTGCCTGCCGCAGCTATCAGCTTCCACTTCTTCTGTCCAGTGATAGTCACGGGAAAGAACACATCGGTGATATGAGCACTGCTATTACGCTTTTAGAACAGGTCGATTACCCTGATCATCTTATTTTGAACCATGATACGCACGCTTTTCTTCGGTATATGGCCCTTACTTATTAAGATTAATGTCAAAAGCCTATCATAAAACTTGGCTTCGTTAATTTGCACATATACTTTGCATATCATATTTGATGCACAACATAGTTTGGTGAGCAACTGTATGAATGCTGGTGCGTGCTGATCCAAATTACATTTCAGCCTTACGGCTTCATAGCAACAATCCAAGCGGGAGCGCGTTGCGAATGAACTATGTTGTGTATCAATATGTCGTTAACATAAATTGTGCAAATTTACGAACTCAAATATGTAAACAAGCTTTTGACACTCTGATCTTACGAATCTGATTCTTGTGTAAGTTTAAATTTCATGACAGCCAGATGCAGATCCCCCGCCAGGTTTTCCAACGTGCTTGCAATCGCGGTTACTTCTTCCAGGTTAGCGGTCTCTTCAGCAACCGTGGATGCAATTTCCACAGTTGTATTGGTATTTTCTGCAATAGAAGTTCCTATGCGTTTTACACTTCCAATCACTTTTTCCACCATATCGTCCATGTCATTGATGCTTTGTGTAATGGTGACAATATCATCATTTACTATTACATTCCCTTCTTTTATCTCATGGAAACTTTCTTTTGTCACATCCGCTATCTGGTTGCTCTTCTCCAGCTGCTGCAAACCATTCTGCATTTTTTCTGTCATGTCTGTAACATCTTCCCGGACCTTCTCAATAATTGTATTTATTTTACCAGTAGCCGTCTGCGTGTCCTCAGCAAGCTTACGGATTTCAGTTGCCACAACAGCGAATCCTCTTCCGGCTTCCCCTGCTCTTGCAGCTTCTATAGAAGCATTTAACGAAAGCAGACTTGTCTGATTTGATATTGCTACAATCGAATCCAAAATAGCGTTCATTTCCTGTGTACTTGTATTTAGATTATTTGCAACATCTGCCATTTGCTTCATTATCATATTTACCTGTGACAGCTGCAATACATACTGATCTATATTGGTACTTCCTTTTTCTGCACGTTCCAGAGAAATATTCGCACTTTTATTAATGTTTTTCATACCTTCACTGATTTGTTTTGACACAATTCCCATTTTGTTAACATACTGCATTGCATTATCTGACTCTTCATTCTGTCTGCTCATCGCAATTGACATATCATCAATTGCCTCTGCTATTCCGATACTTCCTTTAGAATTTTCTGCAACACTCGTACTTACGACCTGCGTAGAACGATCTATTTCTTTTGTCACACTGATCACTTTTGCTATGATCTCTCTAAGTCCGCCGCTCATATGGTTAAATGCATCTGCCAGATCTTTAATCTCATCATTGGTCTTTACGGTAATATTTTCTCCTGACAAATCCCCATCTGCCACGATCGTTATCTCCCTATTCAATTTTCTTATCTGGGCAGTGATCTTACGAATCACAATAATACACATTGACATACCAAGAATCAGAACCAGAAAGAAAATAACCACCATAATAATTATCATTCTTTGAAAGTTCGCGCTGATTCTCTCCTGTAATACCTGACTTCTGTCCAGCTCCATCGCAATCAGATTGCCGCAATAAGTTGATATCGTTGCATTTACACCAAACATCTGCTGGATGGTATCCGACACATCCGCCTCAAGAGCCGGAAAAGAGCCGTTCTCTCCTTTTTCCACAATCTGATTCAGATATTCCATATACTGTGAAAGAGGTGTCTTGATTGCCGTGACCATGCCCTGATTTCCCTGAAAATCAGGATCATCTCCGATGCTTTCTGAAACTTCATTCAAATATTGCACCATTGTATCTGCTATTACGACTTCCCCTGATTCTTCTATGTTTTTCTGGCTGATACATACACTCATCATTCTGTTCGGCTGCGCCAGGCTTTCGGTTTTTATGTAATTTATCTTATACACATTTTCCAGCATTTCCTGATACTGACCATTATATCCCCATACTTTCATAATAAAGACAATCATCATAACGAGCATGGCTGCCATTGTAATACCAAAAACCAGCAGTAATTTTTTTGCAATGCTGGTCCTGCTGTTTTTGTTTCTTTTGTCCATCTTAGCGGTTTTATTTCCTTTGTTCTTTTTCCCTTTCACGTATTCATCACCTTCTGTATAAAGAATGCCCCAGCGAGTGGGGCATCCTGTATCACCTGTTCTTCTATTTCTTTTTACTCTGGATTAGTCATAAAGATTTTGAGCAATCTCTGCATCATCCATATTGTCAGCTGTATACCATTGGCATCCGGTATCAATATCTGATACGGTCTTACCATTTGCTACATCATATAAGGATTGTACCAATGCCTCGCCCATAGCTACCGGAGCCTGTGTAACTGCGCCTAAGAAGGTACCATCTTTCACTGCTGCTTTGATAACTGCACCAGAGTCAAATGCAACACCGATTACGTTGGTATCCCCTGTACCGAATTTATTTAAGTTTTCATTTGCTGTTACCATAGCTTCCCCTGAATGCTGGTTAGAACCATAGATAGCAATTGTGTCAGCTTTATTTAATAATGTCTGGCAGTCGATGGAAGAAAGTTCTGAAGTAACCTGTGCCGGAACCAATACTTCGATCACTACATTTGCACCTTCTGTTTTTTCACATTTGGAATCATTTACAAACTTATCATTACCTTCTACATTAATGGTTTTACCGGCAGCTGTAACTAATTCAGCCATTTTATCGATAAATCCAAGACCACGGTTTCCAACTGATTCTGAAGTTGCATCCTGTGAAAGAACACCGATTCTGACTGTTCCGCTCGCGTTGGCAATTCTGTCTTTAATTGCTTCATACATATTCTCTGCTGCTAATTCGCCGGCAGCATAATTATCTGTTGCACAATTTGCATAAACAGCGCCTTCCGGAGCATCCGGAACACCTGAGTCAAATCCAATGATAGGAATTCCTGCATCTTTTGCTGTTTGTATTGCATCTAAGCATGCGCTTGTATCAAGTGCTGCAAGACCGATTGCTGCAGGTTTTGCGTTGATTGCACTATTCAGCATCTGTACCTGATCCGCAATATCTGATTCAGAGTTAGGTCCTACGAAATTGATTTTCACACCAAGTTCATCTGCTTTCGATTGTGCTCCCTTTAAAACTGCCTGCCAGTATTGATGTTGGAAACCTTTAGATACAATTTCAAAGCTCAGATCACTTGTTGCAGCCGGTGCTGCTGCTTCTGTTGTAGCTGCTTCTGCTGTATCAGCCGCTTCGGTCGCTGCAGCTGGTGCTGCTGTGTCAGTGCTTTCCGTTGTTGCCGTTTTGGAACCGCATCCAACCAGCATTGTTGCTACCATTGTTACAGAGAGTAACGTAGCTAGAATTTTCTTTTTCATGTGAAATCCTCCTATTTTTTTGTTTTTATATGTAATCCACCCCATGTGGTACATAACTAAATAATCATCAAATGTCAGGACATCTTTCTTTTCTTCATGACGTCCATAAATACCGCTCCGATCAGAACCAGTCCCGTAATGATTTGCTGCCAGTTTGCCTGAAGCCCGATAAACGGAAGCCCTGTTTTCAGCATAGACATAATAAATACACCCAGTAAAGTTCCAACGATAGAGCCATACCCTCCTGTCATGGAGGTTCCGCCAATAATTGCTCCGCCAATGGCATCCAGCTCTAATCCGGCTCCCGTACCTGGTGCCACTGCCTGAAAAGTAGCGGCATATGCAACAGCTGCAATTCCTGTAAAAAATCCAGAAATGATGTAAGCCATCATATGATATTTCACAACATTTACACCCGAAAGCCTCGTTGCTTCTTTATTACTGCCAATGGCAATAATGTAACGTCCCACCTGAGTCTTATTTAATATCACAGACATTAGTATGACGATCAGAATGACCCAGACAAATCCGATTGGAAATTTTGTATTGCCAAAGTCAATTTTGAAGATGCTTCTGAACCACCCTTGTTCAGATGCTACTGCCGGCCATGTAATACTGATACCACCAGTTATAATGGAACCCAGTCCTCTGACTACCATCATCGTACCTAACGTAGCGATAAAAGGAGGCAGATTTAATACAGCAACTGAAATTCCATTTAAAATGCCAAAAATCACTCCCATCAGAATTGTTACCAGAATGCCCACGACCACAGGCATTCCCTTTTGTGTAATTAAGTAACCGCCAATTAATCCGTAACAGATCATGCCCGTCCCGATGGAAAGATCAACGCCTCCCGTAATCAATGCAAATGTAACCCCGATCGCCATAAAGGTAATATAGTATGAGTAGTCGAATATACTTAAAATTGTTGAGTAACTTCTGATTGCAGGACTCATCATGCAAAAAAATCCAAATAATACAAGAAGAACTATGACTACTACAATTTTCTGTGTCCCGACAGCTTTTACGATGGAATTATTGGTAAAAGCATTTCCCTTGCCTTTCTTGTCAGTCATTATTTTATTCCTCCTAATTTCTCAGTGTCGCCGCCCGCATAATACGTTCCTGGGTCGCTTCCTCTATATTGATCTCTCCGGTCTGCTTTCCTTCACACATTACTATAATTCGATCACTCATTCTCAAGACTTCCGTCATTTCAGAAGAAATCATAATAATCGACTTTCCTTCTGCCACCAGTTCATTCATAAGATGGTATATCTCACTCTTGGCTCCTACATCTATTCCTCTGGTAGGTTCATCAAAAATTAAAATGTCGCAATTTCTTACCAGCCATTTCGCAATAACAACTTTTTGCTGATTTCCGCCGGAGAGATTTACTACCAGCTGGTCTACACCAGGTGTTTTCGTTTTCAGTGAATCTACATAATCCTGCGCAATCTTTTTTTCTTTTCTCTTATTAATGAACGGACCTTTCATATAATCGTCCAATGTTGCCATGGTAGAATTTTCAGCTACCGTTTTATCTACTACGATGCCATACCTTTTCCGGTCTTCCGAAAGATAACCAATCCCATGCATAACCGCATCCTGCGGATTTTTAATATCTACTTTTATTCCGTTTACATAGATATCACCGCTTTCTTTAGTATCCGCACCAAATAACGCTCTGGCTGTTTCTGTTCTTCCAGCTCCCATTAAGCCTGAGAATCCAAGAATCTCACCCTTACGCAGTTCAAAATTAATATCACGTACCAATTTACCCGCATTCAGGTTCTCCACTTTAAGTACGACCGGAGCATCTTTTGCCACCGCACTCTTTGTTTTCGGATTTTCATAAATGACACGCCCAACCATCATGTTGATAATATCGTCTTTGGTACACTCTTCTGTAATCAGCGTACCTACATATCCTCCATCCCGCATAACAGTTACCCGGTCCGTAATGACTTTAATTTCATCCATTCTGTGAGAGATATAGACAATTCCCATTCCTTTATCCCGCAGATCTCTTATGATCTTAAACAGCTCTTCAATCTCCGCTTCCGTCAATGCCGCAGAAGGCTCGTCAAAGATGATTACTTTCGCTTCATGTGAGATGGCTTTTGCTATTTCACACATTTGTTGTTTTCCGACCGTCAATTTTCCCATATTCTCTGTCGGGTCAATATCAATATGTAAACGCTCGAATAATTCTCTTGCGTCCTCATTCATCTTGGCATCATCGATAAGATTGTGTTTTTTCGGTTCTCTTCCGATAAAAATATTTTGTGCTACCGTCAGATGATTCATCATATTCAGTTCCTGGTGTACGATAATGATTCCCTCTTTTTGCGCTTCCCGGGGATTGGTGAACTCTACTTCCTTTCCTTCATACGTAATCGTTCCCTCATCCTTGGAATAGATTCCTGTCAGCACCTTCATTAACGTTGATTTTCCTGCTCCGTTTTCACCCATCAATGCATGAACTTCACCCTTCTTCACTTCCAGCTTCACATGATCAAGTGCATGTACTCCCGGAAAAGACTTATCGATTCCTTCCATCGTTAATATTACTTCGCCCACGTCTTCACCTTCTATCCTCTCTGGAATATTTCCCAATAATCAGTTCTTTCTTTTCCTGCTTCTTATATCCGCATATACTGCTGCCAATACGATGAGCCCGGTCAATACATATTGATAATCCTTCTGAAATCCCATTGCCAGAATTCCTTCCTGCAATAAGGAAATAATCATGACCCCGATAAAGGTACCACTGATGGATGCAAGACCACCTGCCATAGAGGTACCGCCCATAACGCATCCTGCAATTGCTTCATTGTTGAAGGTATCTCCAAGTCCAGGCTGTACTGTCGTATAAGCTCCTACGTAGAAAATCGCTGCAATTCCTGCCATCATTCCACAGATAATATAAGCAATCATCTCCCATTTTTTGACATTAACACCTGATAATCGAACGGCTTCTCTGTTACTTCCCAAGCATAATATGTAACGTCCTGCCTTTGTTTTATTCAATACAATCGCACAAATAACAGCAGCCGCAATAAGAATCAGTAACCCCGTCGGAAACTGAATACTTCCAAGCTTAATTTTAATCAGGTTCCTGTACCATCCGCCTGCCTGTGAACTTTGCGGCCAGCTGACTGACTGTGTTTTTGTAAATACAGATCCAACACCTTTTGCCATCATCATAATTGCCATGGATGTGATAAATGACGGAAGCCCGCAATATGCAACCAGATACCCATTCAGGACACCAAATGCCAATCCGACGCATACGCTTACTACCATACATACAGGTAAAGCGATACCAAACTTTGTCAGCATCTGTCCTGATATCAGTGCCACGCAGAACATGACAGGTCCAATGGAAAAATCAATCCCCCCGGTCGCAATAACGAATGTAACCCCAAGTGCTAAAAATCCCAAAAAGTATGCATAATTCAATGCACTTAATATTCTGGAATAGCTTAAAAATGTAGGACTCATAATTGCAAAAAATGCATAAAGCAAAATAAGCACACAGGATAATACAATTCTGTTAAATCCTATTTTCTTAACAATTGGGCTGTTTTTAAACTTCTCCACCTTTTATTCCTCCTTGTTTATCATTTATGGTAATTATATATTTTATTTGTATATGTTTTAATGGAATATCATACGAAAAATGGGTAATATTTTCTTTTTACGAAAAATATTACCCATTTCTTTTGGTTATTTGTATGTTATTTTCAGTTAATTTTCTTCATTTTTTGTGCGTTTAGCTTGTTTTCTTCAAATACTCAGTAGGTGTCATCCCGGTATACTTTTTAAACGTAGCGCCAAAATAATGTGGATCGTTATACCCGACGGCTTCTGCCACTTCATAATTTTTCATTCTGGTCGTTTCCAGCAGTTTTTTTGCCTTTTCCATTCTTAGTTTTGTCAGCATCTCAACAAAGGTTTCTTTGGTGTAATTCTTAAATATCATACTAAAATAGCTCACACTTACACTCAGATACTCGCAAATCTCATTCAAAGATAATTCAGCATTGCTATAATTCTTGTTCATATAATCAATTGCCAGTTCCGCCATGGTCTGATTCGAATTTTCCTTTTTACTCGCAATTATAT